>NZ_JBJGZB010000017.1:0-108434 GCF_054050295.1 Geodermatophilus sp. SYSU D01045 | reverse complement strand
CGCGGCGGGGGCCCCCGCCCGCGCCTGACCGGAACCCGCCGCCCCGCGGCACCCGGCCCCCCCGGCGGGGGGGCACGGGACCCTCGTCGCGTGCGGGGCCGGGAGCCGGTCAGCGCTGCGTGAAGTCGCTGTGCGTGCTGTCGGTCCACCAGGCGTACAGCGTCCCCAGCCCGGCCTGGCCGCCGTTCTGGATGGCCACGATGCCCTCGGCGGCCAGGTCGTCCTGCGTCCAGTACAGGATCGCGTTGTTGTCGCCGTCGACGAAGCAGCCGAGCCGGCCGGCATCCACCCCGTTGATCGTGTACTCGTCGTAGCCCTGCCCGGTGGCACAGTCCGGCTGTCCGGTGAAGGCGCTGACGCCCTCGCGCGTCATGTCCGCGAGGAAGACGGAGTCGACGGTCGCGGCGTCCTCGTACAGGTAGAACGACGACGCCTCGGGGCCGGGCTGGGTCGCGGCGGCGCCGCAGTTGACCGCGGCGACGTCGCCGTCCCCGGCCGGGTCCGCGGCCTCGCAGGCCGCCGGGTCGAAGTCGCCCGGGATGATCGCCAGCAGCTGGTCCTGGGCGTCCGTGGAGGTCCCGCCGCCGGTGCTGCCGCCGGAGGTGTTCCCGTCCGACGTGTTCCCCGTCGACGTGTTCGCGTCGGAGGTGTTCCCCGTCGAGGTGTCGGTGTCGTCGGCCCGGACGTCGTCGCCGCCGCTGAAGCCGCCGGCCAGGGCGATGACCCCGACCACGACCGCGATCAGCGCCACCGCGGCACCCACGATCAGCAGCGGCAGCTTGCTCGAGCCCCTCCCGCCGCCCGAGGCCGAGGAGCCGGCCGGCGGCGGGAACCCGGGCCCCGCCGGCGGCGGGAAGCCGGTGGGCGGGCCGGGGTTCGACGGCGGGCCGTAGCCGGTCGGCGGGCCCGGGTTCGACGGGGGGCCGTAGCCGGTGGGCGGGCCGGGGTCGGACGGCGGGCCGTACAGCGCCGCGGGCGCGCCCGGGTGCGACGGCGCCCCGTAGCCGCCGGCGGGACCGGGGTTCGAGAAGCCCACGGTCTGCGGGTGGACCGGCAGCGGGGCGACCGACGTCGGCGGCGCGGCCTCGGACCGCACCGTCACGCCGGCCGAGCTCAGCGCCGCCCGCGCGGCCGCGGCGAACTCGCCGCACGTCGCGTACCGCTCGTCGGGCTCCTTGGCCAGGCCCTTGAGGACGACGTCGTCCAGGCCGCGGGGCAGGCCCGGCCGCAGCGCGGACGGCGGCTGCGGGGTCGTGTTGAGGTGCGCGTACATGAGCGTGGCCAGCCCGTCGCCGGTGAACGGACGCCGGCCGGTGAGGCACTCGAACAGCACGCACGCGAGGGCGTAGACGTCGACGCGCTGGTCGATCGGCTTCTCGAGGAACCGCTCGGGCGCCATGTAGTCGAAGGAGCCGAGCGCGGCGCCGGTCTGGGTCAGCGCCGGACCCTGTGCGTCCGACGTCGACCGGGCGATGCCGAAGTCCACCAGGTAGACGAACTCGTCGTCGCCACTGCCGGTCAGCAGGACGTTGGAGGGCTTGACGTCGCGGTGCACCAGGCCGTCGGCGTGCGCGGCGTCGAGGGCCCGGGCGGTCTGGCTGACGACGCCGACCGCCCGCTCGGGGCTCATCGGCCCCTCCTCGGCCAGGACCGCGGCGACGTCGCGGCCGGGCACCAGGCGCATGTCCAGGAACAGCCGGCCCTCGATCTCGCCGTAGCGGTGGATCGGGACGATGTGCGGCTCGTTCAGCCGCGCCGCCAGGTGCGCCTCGCGGCGGAAGCGCTCGCGGTAGCCGCGGTCCGCGGCCAGGTGCTCGGAGAGCACCTTGAGCGCGACCGTGCGGTCGTGCTCGGTGTCGAAGGCGCGGTACACCTCTCCCATCCCGCCGCGGCCGAGCAGCGCCTCGATGCGGTAGGGGCCGAACTGTTGCAACTCCACCGGTGATCCTCCGTGTGCCGCAGCCCGGGGCGCTCGTCGGAGCCGGGGCCGGGTGCGGGTCGACGGCGGAGTCTAGGGACGGGTCCGCGACCCGACCAGCGTCTCGGCCGTGGCTCGTCGGCCGGAGGGACGGGGCGGACGCCGGGCGGCGGACCGTGACCGGCGCGTGACCCGGCCGCGGAACTGCCGCGCGCGAACCTGTGGTCGGGACGGCGGAGTCTCCCTATCTTCCTCTCGCTCTCGGGCCCCCAGCGCCCGTCCCCACGAACGGAAGAAGCAGATGAGTCAGCCCCCCGGCCAGTACGGCGCGCCGAGTCAGTACGCGCAGCCCGGTCAGTACGGCGCGCCCGGTCAGTACGGCGCCCCCGGCGGCTACGGCGCGCCGGGCGGCTTCGGCCCGGGCGGCGGCCCCGGCTTCGGCCCCGGCGGCTACGGGCAGCCGCCGCAGAAGAAGAGCGTCCTGCCCTGGGTGATCACCGGGCTGGTCGTGGTGCTGGCCGGCGTCGGCGTGCTCCTCTTCTTCCTCCTCCGCGGCGACGACACCCCCGCCCCGGCGGCGCAGGAGTCCTCGACGTCGGCGGACGCCTCCGACGACGGCGGTGAGGACGGCGACGAGGGCGCGGACGGCGGCTCCGACACCGGCTCCGACACCGGTGCGGACACCGGCTCGGGCATGGGCATGGACATGGGCGGCCCGGTCGGTGTGCCGCCGGGCGCCGGCACCCCCGGCAACGGCGGGGGCGGCAGCACCGGCACCCCGATGGGCAACGACACCGGCGGCGCCGACGCCGGCCAGATCCCCGGCTCCTCCGACCTCGCGCTCGCGTGGGTCCAGGCGGTGTACGACTTCGACTACGCCACCGCCTACGGCCTGTCCTGCGCCGAGCTGCAGGCCGCGGCCCAGCAGGGCTCGGCCGGCACCGAGTACGCCCCCGACGAGTACCTGACGCTGTACTTCTACAGCCAGGTCCTGGGCGGCCACACGATCGCCGAGGGCGGCCTGGTCAGCATCGAGTACGACGCGGCCAACGCCGTCGACGTCGCGACCTTCGAGCTGACCCTCGACGACGGCACCACCCAGAGCGTGCAGGTGTGGGTCGGCCAGGACCTCACGGTCTGCAACTTCGGCTGACGCACCCCTCCGACGGCCGGTCCCCGCAGCGTGCGGGGGCCGGCCGTCGGCGCCCGTGCCGCCGGTCGTGCGGCACGATGGGCCGGTGTTCGCGGTGACCCGGCTGCGCGTGCCCGAGACCGAGGCGGCCCGCCTCGCCGACGCCGTCGACGGGCTGCTCGCGGCGCTGACCGCCCGGCCCGGCTGCCGCGGCGGGGAGGCCGGCCGCTGCGCCGACGACCCGACGCTGTGGGCGCTGGTCACCCGCTGGGAGGGCGTGGGCGCCTACCGCCGCGCGCTGTCGGCCCCGGAGGTCAAGGTCGCCGGCGCGCCGGTGTGGGTGCACGCCCTCGACGAGCCGGGCGCCTACCTGCCCGCCGACGGGCCCGGCGCGCGCCCGGCCGCGCAGGTCCCGGGTGCGTAGCCTGCGCGGGACAGTCCACACCGGGCCGGGAGGGGCGCGATGAGCCAGCCGCCGCAGGACGACGGGACGCCGCCGCCCGACCGCACCCGCGAGGTGCGCCTCCCCCCGCCGCCCCCGCTGCCGCGCCCGGACCAGCCCACCGGGCCGGTGTCCGGCGGTCCGGTGCCCGGCGGTCACGACCAGCGCGACCCCACCCTGCGGCTGGGCGCCCCCGGCCAGCAGATCCCGCAGCAGCAGACCCCGCAGCAGCAGACCCCGCAGCAGCCCCCCTACGGACAGCCGCCGTACGCCCCGCCCCCGTACGGACCGCCGCCCCAGGGCCGGCCCCAGCCCGGCTACGGCCAGCCGCCCCCGTTCGGACAGCCGCCCGCCGGTGCGCCGGGGTACGGGCCGCCGGGCTACGGGCCGCCCGGCTACGGACCACCCGGGTACGGCGCCCCGCCGCCGCCGCCGCGGAGGAGCCGGGGCCCGCTGGTCGCCCTGCTCGCCACGCTCGCCGTCCTCCTGGTCGGTGGCGGTGTGCTCGCCGCGGTCCTGCTCTCCCGGGACGACGACGGCGACGGCCCGGCCACGACGGCGACGTCGGCGAGCACGTCGGCGTCCACCCCGTCCTCGTCCACCTCGTCCTCGTCGTCGCCCTCGTCCTCCTCGCCGGGGTCGTCGTCCGGTGAGGGCGGCTTCGGCGGCGGCGCCGGCACCCCGACCGGAGGCGGCGGCGGGGGAGCGGGCGGGGACCTCAACGTCCCCGGCAGCCCGGAGTTCGCCGCCTCGTGGGTGCAGTCGGTGGTCGACCGCGACGCGGCCGCGGCCTACGACGGCCTGTGCGCCGACGGGCAGGGCCAGTTCCCCGACGGGCAGGCGGTGCTCGCCGACTTCGACACCTTCCTCGGCGGCCGGATCACCGAGGGCTCGGCCACCGGCGCGACGGCGGCCGACGACGTCGACGAGGTCACCTTCGAGGTGACCCTCGACAGCGGCCAGCCGGCCACGTTCGTCGTCACCGTGGTGGACGAGGGCGGGCCGGCCGTCTGCGGCTACACCTCCCCGTAGGCAGGGCGGCCGCCGCGGCCGGGGGCCGCTCAGGCCGGGCGTCTACCGTGGGCGGGTCAACCGCCGACCGCCAGCCGGATGGAGCACCGAGCTCGTGAGCGCCAGCAGCACCACGCACGACCCCGCCCGCCTCGACAAGGTGGTCAACCTCTGCAAGCGCCGGGGGTTCGTCTTCCCGTCGGGGGAGATCTACGGCGGCACCCGCTCCGCCTGGGACTACGGGCCCCTGGGCGTCGAGCTCAAGGAGAACATCAAGCGGCAGTGGTGGCGCACCGTCGTGCAGAGCCGGGACGACATCGTCGGCCTGGACTCCTCGGTGATCCTGCCGCGGCAGACCTGGGTCGCCTCCGGTCACGTCGGCGTCTTCACCGACCCGCTGACCGAGTGCCAGAACTGCCACAAGCGCTTCCGGGCCGACCACCTCGAGGAGGCCTTCGAGGCGAAGAAGGGGCGGCTCCCGGAGAACGGCCTCACCGAGGTCACCTGCCCCAACTGCGGTGTCACCGGCCAGTGGACCGAGCCGCGCGACTTCAACATGATGCTCAAGACCTTCCTCGGCCCGGTCGAGGACGAGTCGGGGCTGCACTACCTGCGCCCGGAGACCGCGCAGGGCATCTTCGTCAACTTCGCCAACGTCATGGGCGCGGCGCGGAAGAAGCCGCCGTTCGGCATCGGCCAGATCGGCAAGTCCTTCCGCAACGAGATCACCCCGGGCAACTTCATCTTCCGCACCCGCGAGTTCGAGCAGATGGAGATGGAGTTCTTCGTCGAGCCGGGCAGCGACGAGGAGTGGCACCAGTACTGGATCGACGAGCGGACCCGCTGGTACACCGACCTGGGCATCTCCCCGGACAACCTGCGGCACTTCGAGCACCCGAAGGAGAAGCTGTCGCACTACTCGAAGCGCACCGTCGACATCGAGTACCGCTTCGGCTTCCAGGGCTCGGAGTGGGGCGAGCTCGAGGGCATCGCCAACCGCACCGACTTCGACCTGTCCACGCACACCGAGCACTCGGGCGTGGACCTGTCCTACTTCGACCAGGCCAGCAACACCCGCTGGACGCCGTACGTCATCGAGCCGGCGGCCGGCCTCACCCGCTCGCTGATGGCCTTCCTCGTCGAGGCCTACACCGAGGACGAGGCGCCCAACGCCAAGGGCGGCGTCGACACCCGCACGGTGCTGCGGCTGGACCCGCGGCTGGCGCCGGTCAAGGCCGCCGTCCTGCCGCTGTCGCGCAACGCCGACCTCTCGCCCAAGGCGCGTGACCTGGCCGCGACGCTGCGCCGGAACTGGAACGTCGACTTCGACGACGCCGGCGCCATCGGCCGCCGCTACCGCCGCCAGGACGAGATCGGCACGCCGTTCTGCCTCACCGTCGACTTCGACACCCTCGACGACGACGCCGTGACCGTGCGGGAGCGCGACTCGATGGGCCAGGAGCGCATCGGCCTGGACCGGGTGGAGTCCTACCTGGCCGCCCGGCTCCCCGGCTGCTGAGCGCACACGTCCGCGGAGGTGCCCGGGGCACCTCCGCGGACGGGCGCGACGGAGGTACGCGGGCCGGCGCCGGCCCGGGCGGCAGCGCGCCCCCGCGGGTGACCCCGGCCACCGGGCGCGGCCACCTACCCTGGACGGCGTGACGAGCACCCTGGCGCCGGCGGTCGCCCCGCTGCGGCTGGGGCCGCTCACCGTGGACCCCGCGGTGGTCCTCGCGCCGATGGCCGGCATCACCAACCCCGCGTTCCGCACGCTGTGCCGCGAGTTCGGGGCCGGCCTCTACGTCTGCGAGATGATCACCACGCGGGCGCTGGTCGAGCGCAACGAGAAGACGCTGCGGATGATCCGGGCCACGCCCGAGGAGGCCGCCGCCGGCTTCTCCGTGCAGCTCTACGGCGTGGACCCGGCCACCGTCGGGCGCGCGGTGGAGATGCTCGTCGACGAGGAGGTCGCCGGCACCCGACCGGCGCACGTCGACCTGAACTTCGGCTGCCCGGTGCCCAAGGTGACCCGCAAGGGCGGCGGGTCGGCGCTGCCGTGGCGGCGGGTGCTGTTCCGCGACATCGTGCGGGCCGCCGTCCGCGCCGCCCGCGACGTGCCGGTGACGGTCAAGACCCGCATCGGCATCGACGCCGGCCACGTCACCTACCTCGACGCCGGCCGGATCGCGCAGGACGAGGGCGCCGCGGCGATCACCCTGCACGGGCGCACCGCCGACCAGCTCTACAGCGGCACCGCGGACTGGGCTCCGATCGCCCGGCTGGTGGAGACCGTGGACATCCCGGTGCTCGGCAACGGCGACGTCTGGGAGGCCGACGACGCGCTGCGCCTGGTGCGCGAGACCGGGTGCGCCGGCGTCGTCATCGGCCGCGGCTGCCTGGGCCGGCCCTGGCTGTTCGGCGACCTCGCCGCCGCCTTCGCCGGGGAGTCCCGGCGGGCGCTGCCGACGCTGCGCGAGGTGGCCGCGGTCATGGTCCGGCACGCGCAGCTGCTGTCGGAGGCGCAGGGCGAGCTGCACGGCTGCACCGACTTCCGCAAGCACGTCGCCTGGTACCTCAAGGGCTTCGCGGTGGGCTCCGACGTCCGCCGCGCCCTGGCGATGGTCAGCTCGCTGGACGAGCTGGCCGGCCTGCTCGACCGGATCCCCGACCAGCCCTACCCGACGGCCGTCCTCGGCGGCCCGCGCGGCCGCACGAGCAGCCCCCGGCCGGTGGCGCTGCCCGAGGGCTGGCTCGACGACCGCGACGACCCGCGCCCGCCGGCCGGCGCGGAGCTGGAGACGAGCGGCGGATGAGCGGCCCGTACCTGTACGACGAGGGCCCCGAGGCGCTGCACACCGGCACCCCGCGGCGCCGCAACGGCCTGCTGCTGGCCGTCTTCGGCGGCACGGCGGCACTCGCCGTCGCCATGGTCGTGGCCCTGCCGCTGGTGAAGGGCACGGGGGAGGAGCAGGCCCGCGAGGCGGTCGGGGTCTTCCTGGCCGCGCTCGAGGCCGGCGACACCGGGACCGCCGGCGACCTGCTGTGCCAGGCCGAGCGCGACCGCGGCGACGTCGGCGACGTCCTCGCCGGGTACGAGCACCCCGGCGACGCGGAGGTGGTCGGCGTCGCGGAGGGCCGGCTCGGGGACCAGGACAGCCAGGAGGTCCGGGTCCGCCGGGACGACGGCACGGAGGCCACGCTCACCGTGGTGCTGGAGGACGGCCCGCGCGTCTGCGGCACCTCCGGCTGAGCGCGCGGGCGCCGCGAGCGGATCCCTTCTCGGAGTGCCACCGGGCTGTCACCATGTGCGCCGCCCGGCTGGAGGTCCACCGGGCCAGCCCGAGAGGAACCGCGTTGACGCAGCCGCCCCACCCGCCCGTCGCCCCCGCCGCGCCGTACGCCCAGCCCGGGCCCTACGCCCCCGCCGCGCCCTACGCGGCCGCCGGTGCCGTCCCCGCCGGTGCCGTGCCGGCCGGTGTCGCGCCCGCCGCCGCCCCGGCCCCGCAGCCGGCCGCGCCCACGCAGGTGGCCTTCCCCGGCCAGGTCCAGCTGCCGCCGCAGCCGCAGTTCGCGCCCACCCCGCAGCAGGCCGCGCAGGTGCAGCGCGGCGCGCTGGCCAGCGGCTTCCCGCGCTACGTCCCGCCGCCGCCGTCGCCGGTCAACCGCACCGGCCTCTACGTCGGCACCCTCGTCGTCGTGCTGACGCTCCTGTTCGCGGTCCTCGGCTTCGTCCTCGTCTCCTGACTCCCGCCGCCTGCCCCCGGCCGGCCCGGCCCCCTCTCCCGCCGGGCCGGCCGTCCGCTGCGTGAGGCCGCTCACCTCCGTGTCCCACGACGAGACACGGGCTGGCGTGTCCCCGTCCGGTGAGTGACGATCGCTGCCTGGCTCCGGGTGGACGTATGAGACGTCTACCCCCGACCGGGGACCCGGGGCCGCGCTCGCCGGAGCGGCCGACGGGGACCCCGCGACGCCGCACCGGCAGCGGACGGGCGGCCGGCGAGACGAGCGCGGAGGTGCACGGTGGGCAGCGTCACGAGCACGACCACCTGGGTCTACGACTTCAGCGAGGGCAACAAGGACCAGAAGGACCTGCTCGGCGGCAAGGGCGCGAACCTCGCCGAGATGACCAACCTCGGGCTGCCCGTGCCGCCCGGGTTCACCATCACCACCGACGCCTGCCGCCACTACCTCGAGCACGGCAGCACCCCGCCCGACCTCGCCGACCAGGTGACCGAGCACCTGACGGCGCTGGAGAAGGCGATGGGCAAGACCCTCGGCGACCCCGCGGACCCGCTCCTGGTCTCGGTCCGGTCGGGGGCCGCGGCCTCGATGCCCGGGATGATGGAGACCGTCCTCAACGTCGGCCTCAACGACGAGTCGGTGCAGGGGCTGGCCGCGCAGTCCGGCAGCGAGCGCTTCGCCTGGGACTCCTACCGCCGGCTGATCCAGATGTTCGGCAAGACGGTCCTCGACATCGACGGCGAGCACTTCGAGGACGCCCTCGACGAGGCCAAGCGCGAGCAGGGCACCGACCTGGACCTGGACCTCGACGCCGAGCACCTGCGCGACGTCGTCGGCCGGTTCAAGGCCATCGTCCGCGAGCACACCGGCCGGGACTTCCCGCAGGACCCGCGCGAGCAGATGGACCTGGCGATCAACGCCGTCTTCGACTCGTGGAACAGCCCGCGCGCGATCCTCTACCGCCGCCGCGAGCGCATCCCCGGCGACGCGGGGACGGCGGTCAACGTCTGCTCGATGGTGTTCGGCAACCTCGGCGCCGACTCGGGTACCGGCGTCGCCTTCACCCGCGACCCGGGCAGCGGCGCGCAGGGCGTGTACGGCGACTACCTGCAGAACGCACAGGGCGAGGACGTCGTCGCCGGCATCCGCAACACCGTGCCGCTGACCGAGCTCGAGCGCATCGACCGCGGCGCCTACGACGAGCTCATGCAGACGATGGCCCGCCTGGAGTCGCACTACCGCGACCTGTGCGACATCGAGTTCACCGTCGAGCGCGGCAAGCTGTGGATGCTGCAGACCCGGGTGGGCAAGCGCACCGCCGCGGCCGCGTTCGTCATCGCCACCCAGCTGGTGGACGAGGGCCTCATCGACATGGACGAGGCGGTCCGGCGGGTCACCGGCGACCAGCTCGCCCAGCTGATGTTCCCGCGGTTCGTCTCCGGGGGGGACGCCACCCGGCTGACCCAGGGCATGAACGCCTCGCCGGGTGCGGCGGTCGGCCAGGCGGTGTTCTCCTCCGAGACCGCCGTCCAGTGGGCCGACCGGGGGGAGAAGGTCGTCCTCGTCCGGCGCGAGACCAACCCCGACGACCTCGCCGGGATGATCGCCGCCGAGGGCGTGCTCACCAGCCGCGGCGGCAAGACCTCGCACGCGGCCGTCGTCGCCCGCGGGATGGGCAAGACGTGCGTGTGCGGCGCCGAGGAGCTGCAGGTCGACACCGCGAACCGGCGGTTCACCGCGCCCGGCGGCGTCACCGTCGAGGAGGGCGACCTCATCTCCATCGACGGCTCCACCGGCCGCGTGTGGCTCGGCGAGGTGCCGGTGGAGGACTCCGCCGTCGTCCGCTACTTCGAGGGCGAGATCGGCCCGGACTCGCCCGAGGCCGACGACCTCGTGCGCAGCGTGCACCGGATCCTCACCCACGCCGACGAGGTGCGGCGGCTGGACGTGCGGACCAACGCCGACACCCCCGAGGACTCCGCCCGCGCCCGCCGCTTCGGCGCCCGCGGCATCGGCCTGTGCCGGACCGAGCACATGTTCCTCGGCGACCGCCGGCAGCTGGTGGAGAAGCTGATCCTCGCCGAGACCGACGAGGACAAGCAGGCGGCGCTCGACGCGCTGGCGCCGCTGCAGAAGCACGACTTCGTCGAGATCTTCGAGGCGATGGACGGGCTGCCGGTGACCGTGCGGCTGCTCGACCCGCCGCTGCACGAGTTCCTGCCCGACCTCACCGACCTCTCGGTGCGGGTGGCCGTCGCCGAGGCGCAGGGGCACCCCGACGAGGCCAACCTGCGGCTGCTGGCCGCCGTCCGCCGGCTGCACGAGCAGAACCCGATGCTCGGGCTGCGCGGCGTCCGGCTGGGCCTGGTCGTGCCGGGGCTGTTCGCCATGCAGGTGCGGGCCCTCGCCGAGGCCGCGTGCGAGCGCAAGTCGGCCGGCGGGGACCCGCGGCCGGAGATCATGATCCCGCTGGTCGGCGCGGTGCAGGAGCTCGAGGCGATCCGCGAGGAGTCCGAGCAGGTGCTCGCCGCGGTGTTCGAGGAGTGCGGCGTCGACCTCGACGTCCTCATCGGCACGATGATCGAGGTCCCCCGGGCGGCGCTGACCGCGGAGGAGATCGCGCAGTCGGCCGAGTTCTTCTCCTTCGGCACCAACGACCTCACCCAGATGACCTGGGGCTTCTCCCGCGACGACGTCGAGGCGGCGTTCTTCCACGCCTACCTGGACAAGGGCATCTTCGGCGTCTCCCCGTTCGAGTCGCTGGACCGCCCCGGCGTGGGCCGGCTGGTGGAGGTCGGCGTGCAGGGCGGCCGCGCGGCGCGGCCGGACCTCAAGCTCGGCGTCTGCGGCGAGCACGGCGGCGACCCCGACTCGGTGCACTTCTTCCACGAGGTCGGCCTGGACTACGTGTCCTGCTCGCCGTTCCGGGTGCCGGTGGCCCGGCTGGAGGCCGGCCGGGCGGCGCTCGGCGGGGAGCGCGCCGGGTCCTGACGGCGGCGCGGCACGCCCGTCCCACCAACCACACCCGGCGCACGGCCCGTGTCATCCTCGACCGGTGACGCGGGTCGGGGCACTGGTGACACGGGTGTTCGGCGCCGTCGTGCTCGCCGCCCTGCTGCTGGTCGCCTCCACCGCCGCCGCCATCTGGTGGACCGCGCGGCAGGACGCGCGGCCGGCCTCGGACGCGATCGTCGTGCTGGGCTCGGCCCAGTACAACGGCGTCCCGTCGTCGATCTTCGAGGCCCGGCTCGAGCACGCGCTGTCGCTGTGGGAGGACGGCGTCGCGCCGGTCGTCGTCACCGTCGGCGGCAAGGCGGCCGGCGACCAGTTCACCGAGGCCGAGGCCGGGCGCGACTACCTGCTGGGCCAGGGCATCCCCGAGGAGTCGCTGCTCGCGGTGCCCGAGGGCGTGGACACGCTGGAGAGCATGCGGGCGGTCGGGACGGCGTTCGGCGAGCGCGGGTGGACCAGCGCCGTCGTGGTCACCGACCCCTGGCACGCCATGCGCGCCGAGCGGATGGCCGAGGACGCCGGCATCAGCGCCGAGAGCTCGCCGACCCGGCAGGGCCCCGCCGTGCAGACCCGCAACACCCAGTTCCGGTACATCCTCCGCGAGACCGCCGCCTACCTGCTCTACCGCGTGACCGGGGAGAGCGTCGCCGGCGCGCCGGGCATCGGCTGAGGAGAGCGCGTGCTGGAGCCGGGGAGGGTGGGGGAGCGCGGGACGGCGAAGGGCGAGGTGCCCGTCCTGCGCGACGGCGCCGTCGCCCGGCTCCGCGTCAGCGGCTGGAAGGAGGCCGCCACCGCCGTCGTCGGGGACCGTGAGTGGGTCCTCGGCCGGCGCAGGGGCGGGGTGCTCGCCGGCCGGTGGGCGGCCGAGCCCGCGGACGCCGCCCGCTTCACCGCCCGGCAGGTGTCGGTGTGGCGCGGCACCTGGCGGGTCGACGCCGACGGCACCGCGGTCGACGTCGTCCCGGCGTCGTGGTGGCGGGGCACCTACCGGTTCGCGGTGGGGGAGCGGGTGGTGGCCGGGAGCGGCTCCACCAGCGGCTGGTCACCCCGGCCGACGCTGACCGCGGACGACGACCTGCCGCTCGACGTCCAGGTCCTGCTGCTGTGGCTGGTCCTGGTGCTGCAGCGGCGCACCTACGGCGCGGCGGTCGCCGTCGCCGCCGGCGGCGCCGCGGCCGCGGGCAGCGGCTGAGCCCACAGCGGGCGAGGGCCACCACTCGCCGTCGTCGCGACGGGGGATGATCGGTGCGGGACGCGCACGGGCGTCCCGGCAGCAGCACGACGGAGGAGGCCCATGGCCGGCCGGGGACGCATCCGAGCGGCGGACATCGCGCTGGTGCGCGAGCGCAGCCGGATCGACGAGGTGGTCGGCGAGCACCTGCAGCTCAAGCGCGCCGGGGGCGGCAGCCTCAAGGGCCTGTGCCCGTTCCACGACGAGAAGTCGCCGTCGTTCCACGTCACGCCCTCGAGGAACCTCTACCACTGTTTCGGCTGCGGGGCCGGGGGCGACGTCATCAGCTTCGTCCAGCAGATCGACCACCTGAGCTTCACCGAGGCGGTCGAGCGGCTGGCCGCCCGCGCCAACATCGACCTGACCTACGAGGACGACGGCGGCCGGCCCACCGGGGCGCCGGACCGGGCGCAGGCCGGGCAGCGCGCCCGGCTGGTCGCCGCGAACACCGAGGCGGCCAACTTCTACGCCGAGCAGCTGCGCAGCCCCGAGGCGTCGCCCGCCCGGCAGTTCCTCGCCGACCGCGCCTTCGACCGGCAGGTCGCCGTCGACTTCGGCTGCGGGTACGCCCCCGGCGGGTGGGACGCGCTGACCCGGCACCTGCGCGCGAAGGGCTACAGCCAGCAGGAGCTGGTGACGGCGGGGCTGGCCAAGGAGTCCTCGCGCGGCACGCTCATCGACCGGTTCCACCGCCGCCTGGTCTGGCCCATCCGCGACATCACCGGCGACGTCATCGGCTTCGGCGCCCGCAAGCTCATGGACGACGACCCGGGCCCCAAGTACCTCAACACCCCCGAGACGCCGCTGTACAAGAAGAGCAGCGTCCTCTACGGCATCGAGCGGGCCAAGCGGGACATCGCGAAGAAGCACCAGGCCGTCGTCGTCGAGGGCTACACCGACGTCATGGCCTGCCACCTGGCCGGGGTGACGACGGCGGTGGCGTCCTGCGGCACCGCGTTCGGCCCCGAGCACATCGGCGTGCTGCGCCGGCTGCTCATGGACCAGGACGAGTTCCGCGGGGAGGTCGTCTACACCTTCGACGGCGACGCCGCGGGCCAGGCCGCCGCGCTCAAGACGTTCAAGGAGGACCAGCGCTTCGTCGCGCAGACGTTCGTGGCCGTCGAGCCCGACGGGCGCGACCCCTGCGAGCTGCGCCAGGCGCACGGCGACGCCGCCGTCCGGGACCTCGTGGCCCGGCGGACCCCGCTGATCGAGTTCGTCCTGCGGACGACGCTCGCCGAGTACGACCTGGACACCGTCGAGGGTCGGGTCGCCGCGCTGGACCGGACGGCGCCGCTGATCGCCCAGGTCAAGGACCACGCGCTGCGCCCGGCCTACGCCCGCCGGCTGGCCGGGCTGATCGGCGACACCGACGAGGGCGAGGTGCTCGAGCGGGTGCGCCGGATCACCGGCGGGGAGGTGGCGTCCTCGCGGTCGCGGCCGCGGGTCCCCAAGCGCACCCCGGACGACGCCGCGCTGGCCGTCGAGCGGGAGGCGGTGAAGGCCGCGCTGCAGGTGCCCGAGATCGCCGGGCCCTCGTTCGACGCGATCCCGCCCGAGGCCTACACCGACCCGGACTACGCCGCCGTCGCCGCGGCCGTGATCCAGGCCGGGGGCGCGGCGGCCGCGCAGGTCACCGGGCCGGAGTGGCTGGACCTGGTGGCGGCGCACTGCGAGCGCGAGACCGCCCGCGCCCAGCTCACCGCGCTCGCCGTCGAGCCGCTGCGGTCGGTGGGGGAGGGCGACGCCGGCTACGTCTCGGCGGTGCTGGCCCGGCTGCAGGAGATGGCCATCGTCCGGCAGGTCACCGCGCTCAAGGCCAGGCTGCAGCGGATGAACCCGGTCGAGGAGGGTGACGCCTACATGCGCGCCTTCTCCAAGCTCATGGCGCTGGAGCAGGAGGCCATCTCGCTGCGGCAGCGGGCGATCGGCGGGCTCACGTGAGCCTCGCCTCCGCCCTGCGCCGCCGGTTCACCCGCCCACCGGAGCCGGTGCGCGCCGTCGTGCAGGCCTCGGCCGACCCCGACGAGCGGGTGCTGGCCTGGGGCGCGCTGGTCCGCGGGCAGGGCTGGCTGGTGGCCACCAGCCGCGGGCTGCGCGTCGTCCCCGCGGACCTGCCGCTGGACGCGGCCGGCGACGTCGGCGTGCTGCGCTGGCACGAGGTCGGCTCGGCCCGCTGGGCGGCCACCAACGACGGCGGTGGCAGCTTCACCGTCAGCGCGCTGACCGAGGTGGAGCCCGGCGTGCAGGCGCGTGAGCCCGCGCAGCGGCACGCGCTGAGCGACGCCGGCGACCTGCCCACCGTGGTGCGCCGCCGGGTGGACCAGACGGTGGTGGCCAGCCGCCGCTCGCCGCTGCCGAACGGCGGCGGGGTGGTGCTGGTGGCGCGCCGGGTGCCCGGTCAGGCGGCGCGGGAGTGGACCGTGGTGTTCGACGACGACGCCGACCGCAGCGACCCGCAGGCGCGCGAGGTGGCCCGCCGCAAGCTCGAGGAGGCGCTGGCCGCGGAGCAGCCGGGCTGAGGTCGGCTGCTCCGCGGCCGGTGGTCTCAGCCGACCGGCGGCGGGTCGACCGGCAGCGCGGTCAGGTCGGGCGACTCGGTGGCCGTGGTCGGCGGCGTCGTCGTGGTGCCGGTGCTGCGCGGGGACGCGCCGTTGGAGCCGGTGTCCCGGCCCATCCTGGCCTTCACCGAGCTGACGACGTCGTCGGCGCGGGCCTGTGCCATGCCGGCCAGGCCCTGCAGCTGGGGGTTGTCCTTGGCGTCGGACCACAGCCCGCGGATCTGCTCGTAGCGCTCGCGGCCGGCCCGGGCGCCGAGCACGTATCCGGCGCCGAAGCCGAGGAGGAAGGAGAACTTGGCCACGGGGACCTCCGGGGTCGCGGGGCGGACAGGCTTCGTGATCACGCTACGGGGGGACGCGATCGTCCGCGATCCGGAGGGCCTGCGCAGGGCGCCGGAGGGCGTGAGGTACATTCGTGAGGCGCGCGGGTCGCACCCGCCCATCCCCCGTAGCTCAATTGGCAGAGCATGCGACTGTTAATCGCAGGGTTATTGGTTCGAGTCCAATCGGGGGAGCAACACCGCAGGTCAGCGGGCTGGCAGGCGACCCGAGCCCCGGCCGACGACCAACAAACCACTGGGCGGCGTTCCCCCGTCGGCTCGGCCGCGGGCAGCCCCACGTCGCCGTGCCCTAGGGGACCCGGGACCTCGTCACGTCGGGTCATACCGGTACCGCAGGACGCGGTCGAGGGCTGAACGATCCGAGCACCGCGAGCGCTGGTGTCCCTGAAGGCGGCTCCAGAGACACATGGCGTGCGGACGGGACGGCTCACAGTGTGGCTGTCCTGGACCGACGGCGTGTCCTGGTGGGATGTCTGGGCCGCTCCGGGCTACGCGGCAGGGCCGCGCTCGCGATGGTCCCCTGCGGCGACGAGGCGGTCACTGCTCTGCGCGAGCAACGGCGCCGGCCGCTCGATGCGACCTGTCCCTCACACAGGCGCCGGCGCGCTGCCGGGCGCCTCGGCCCGGACGAGCTGCGCGCGCAGCGCGGCCATCGGGAAGTAGGCGCGCAGCGCGGTGATGAACCCGCCCGCGATGTCGTAGGCCATGGCGTAGGGGAGCCGGACATCGCGGCCGCTGGCCGGCACGCCCTCCCACGTGTCGACCTGCCGACCGATGAAGACGGCCTCGAGCATCGCCGCACCCTCGCCGGTCAGGAGGCTGACCAACTCTGGGTGGGCGTCGAAGGACCGGGTGTGCATCGCGACGATGTGTTCGCGGACGGCCTCCCGACCTCGGATCTGCACGCCGGTCTCCATGGTCGTCCAAACGACGTCCGAGGCGAAGGACTGGGCGAAATCCCTGCCGTTCCGCAGTGCGTCAAGGTAGCGGTCCATGACCTCGCTGGTCTCGGTCATCGCAGGTCCCCCTCCGTGAGGCTGCTCCGACCACTGCCATGATCCTCAGGGCGGTGACGGCCGACTAGAGTCCCGCGGCCCTCCCGGCGGTTCAGGCGAGACGTCGGCCCCGGCCGATCTCGTGGGCCGTGTCCCTTGGTGGGCCGCTCAGGGGCACAGGGCGGTCGCTCGCTGCGAGCCCCTGGCAACTGCTCACGGCAGGCATACGGGCTTAGAAGTCGTTGCATTGGTTCGTCGGGAGGCGTCGGGCGCAGATGAGCGTGACTGCGAGCCGGGCCAGGGCGGTGATGCTGACGGCGATGCGGTCGTGACGCAGGGCCAGGCGTTTGTTGGACAGCAGCCAGCCGAGGGCGCGTTCTACGACCCAGCGGTGCCGGCCGAGTCGGGCTCTGGGGTCCCGGCCGATGCGGGCGGCGATGCCGCGGCGGCGCAGGTAGCGGCGCACGCGCGGGTTGTCGTAGCCCCTGTCGCCGTGCAGCTCGACCGGCCGCCGCCGTGGGTGGCCGCGGCCGCCGCGGTGGATCGCCGGCATGCCGTCGAGGATCGGTTCGACGAAGAGGCTGTCGTGCCGGTTCGCGGCCGAGACCAGCACGTTGAGCGGCAGCCCGGCGGCGTCGACGAGCAGGTGGCACTTGCTGCCGGCCTTGCCCCGGTCGGTGGGGTTGGGCCCGGTCAGCGCACCCCCCTTTTCGCCCGGACGCTGACCGAGTCCGGGCTGGCCCGCGACCAGTCCAGCCGATCCTGCTCACCGAGCCGGTCGAGCACCGCCTGGTGCAGCCGGTCGAAGACGCCGGCCTCGGCCCACTCGTGCATCCGGCGCCAGCAGGTCCAGCCCAAGCCATAGCCGAGCTCGGCAGGGAGCTCGGCCCAGCCGATGCCGGTGGTGAGCACGAACGCGATGCCCTCGAGCACGTCCCGATCGGAGGCCCGGGGCCGGCCGGTGCGGCCGTGCACCGCCGGCGGCCGGGGCGGGATCAGCGGCTCGCCCAGTGCCCACAGCTCGTCACTGATCAGCCGCGGCGGCGGGGAAGACGCCGGCAAGGACATGCGCCGCAGCCTGCGGCGGCCCGTCACGACGGAACAGGACCCGACGACCTACTCTCGCAACGTCCTCTAGACCTCGTGTCGGAATGATCCCCTTCTCAACCGCGAGCGCATCCCCGCGCTGACAGGGCAGTGTGCTGACGCCGACCGCGAGGACGTGCACCGGCTGTTGCCACTGACCAACCTACGCGTGCCGGGCATCCTCATCTGTTGCCCTGCAGGGCACTTCTCGCCGCCGCTCCGTCCACCCACGCCGGACGGGGCGCAAATCGTCGTGGGCCCGCACGTCTCACGTGGGACTGAACGTCTCCGCCGACCCGGGAGGAGCCGACGGTGGCTCCATCGCCCCTCCACCAGCGAGCAGGACGCGTCCGTCGGCGAGCAGGGCCGTCGCAGGAGACCTGCGGGCGACGCGCATGTCGTTGGTCCGGGTCCACGTGCCCGTCACTTCGTCGTAGAGCTCGGCGTAGGCCACTGCGCCCCAGTCGTCGCGTCCACCAGCGATGAGGATCCTGCCGTCGAGTAGCGGCACCAGGTCGAATCCGCTGTCTCGGCCGAAGACCAGGTTCCCGGTCGCTGTCCATGTCCCGGTGGCCACCCGGTACACCTCGGCGCTGCTCAGCACGCTGCTCGGTGCGCCCGATGGGCTGGAGCCGCCGGCGATCAGGACGTCACCGCTGGGCAGCCGTGCGATGCCGGGGCAGCACACGTCGTCGTCCGATCGTCCGTCGCTCATCGGACCGGTGGTCGTCCAGGAGCCCGTAGTGGGGTCGTACAGCTCGGCGCTGGTGAATCCGTCTTGCCCGGCGTCTCCGCCGACGGCGAGGACGCGGCCGTCGAGGAGCCGGATGGCGCTGTGCTTGGTGCGGGCTGTGGCCAGTGAGCCGGTCGTCGACCACTGACCGGTCGCCGGGTCGTAGAGCTCGGCGGAGGCGAGTGTGGCCAACCCGGTCGACGTGCTCGTGACACCGCCGGCGACGAGAACCCGGCCGTCGGCGAGCAGCACGGCTGTGTGCCCGTACCGGGCGGTGCCCATCGCGACGGTCGGCGTCCACTGACCGGTCGTAGGCGAGAAGAGTTCCGTGGTCGCCAACGGTGTGGACGATGCAGTGAACCCGCCGGTACGCAACACCCGGCCATCGGGAAGCAACGTGAGCCCGAAGTGGGACGCAACGGCGCCGATGGCCTCCACCGACGTCCAGGTGGACGTCACCGTGTCGTAGACCTCGCAGACCGACAGGTCCGAGCCGCTCGCGCCCGGGGCGACTCCGCCGACGACGAGCACCCGGCCGTCGTGCAGCCGCACGCTGGTCGCCTGTTCGCGATCGGTCGGCATGGGAGTCGTCAGTGCCCACCGGTTCCCGAGGGTTGGCGCCTGAGGCGTGACGGGAACGGAGGGCGACGACGACGGGCCGGCCCCGGCGCCGTTCACCGCGGTGACGGTGAAGGAATAGCTCTGGCCGTTGACCAGGCCGGTCACGTCGATCCGTCCGTCAGGTCCCGCCGGGCGGATCTGGCCGTCAGACCCGACGACGACGTGGCTGGTCACCTGGGCGGCACCGTCGTCGTCCGACCACGTGAGGCGAACGCTCGCAGGACTGGCGATCGCGCGCAGCCCTGTCGGCGCCGACGGCACCGCCAGCACGTTGGCAGCGGGGACGTCGGCGCTGGGGGTGTCAGCCGCTGGGACATCGACACAACTGCCCGAGGTGCCCGAGGTCATCGGTCCTCCATGCTGCTTGTTCGAGCGGCGGTGCCGCTGTGTGGATTGTCATCGCGACTGTCGGTCGCCCTGGACTGTGCGAGGCTCTGCTGCCGCGCCGGATCACTGCCCGTGGTCGCGAGGCGATCGCCAACGGCGACGCCGTCGCCCACCGACGACTCTTCGCCCCATGCGTCACGGCGGCATCACGTCAATGTCACGGGCTGGGTGCCCACCTGGGGGGTGCCCCCTGTCCGCCCCGCCGCGGCAGGCCGCACCCCCTTGCTGGTGACCGCGCCGGCTTGAGCTGCGCCAGTAGTTGTGCTGACGGCCCCGTGCCGCCCTCGTCCGCACGAGGCCGGGCTCGCGACGGCGCAGGGCAGGAGCCTCGCGCCTGCCAGGCAGGATGTGCAGCACTGTGCGGCTAGCTCACGACGACGGTTCCGGGGACCCGGGGCGTCGGGCGGCCGGATCCGGCCCGCCTCATGACCATCCGTGGTCACCGAACACGGTCTGGCCACCGGAGCAGGCGGGCGCTCACCGCTTCCCCGCTGCGCACCGCGCCTTCCATGTAGCCGTTCCATTCGGGCGCACACTCAGCGCCCGCCCAGTGAATGCGGCCCACCGGCGCGCGCCACGCCTCGCCGTAGGACGTCCAGAACCCGGTCGTGAAGTGGGCGCCGTAGCAGCCGCGGGTGAACTCCTCGGCCATCCAGTCACGCTCCACATACCGCGTGGGATGTGCGGCCTGGGGACCGAAGTAGCGCGCGAAGCAGCCCAGGACCTGTCGTCGTTCAGCCTCGGGCAATCGCGCGGTCAGCCGCGCCCCCCTGCCCTCGAGAAAACCCATGAGCACTCCGGGACGCCCGGCGGGCGGGGAGTTGTCAAAAGTGATCTTGAGGAGCAGTACCGCAGGTCAGGGCTCTGTGGTCGGGATGCTTCACTGAGTCAGCCTTGACGAGCCCCTGACCTCGCGGGTCAGGCGCACGGCGAGCACGTGAGGCCCCTCCCGCGCTGCCCCCGCCGGTCGCCGGCTGAGGAACACCCCCGGTTCCGCTCCTGCGGCTGGGGTGTGGTGACGCGGTGGTGACGCCCCTGCCGCTACACCTCGACCCATGCCGCTGACCTCTCGGGTGGGCGTTCTCAGACTGCGACGGGCGACGACCGACGTGGCCACCGCCGAGGACCCTCTGCCGGTCGAGCCGGCCTTCCCGGTCGGTGCGGGCGAGGGCGCGCTGGCGAGTTCGGTCCCGTCGCGTGGGTTCGTCGCGGCGGCGGGGACGCCGACCCACGCCGAGCCTGACGCGCTGGTGGATCAGGTGCCGGTGCTCTCGGGGGACAGACGCGTCCCCCTGCCGCTGGGGTCGGCGATGCACGCGGTAACAGCACGCCCCGAGGCGTCGGGTCACCGTGCTGGCGGCCGGCCACGAGTGCGGCAACCACGGCCGGGGTGATCGCATGTCGAAGTCGCGTAGAGGGATCGTGTGCATGGCCGCGGCGGTGCTGGTGGCCGTCGCCGGTTGCGGCGGTGGCGGGGACGACGGCGACCCGGGTGCCGCTCCGGCCACGACGACGTCATCCGCGCCGGCTCCGACGACCGCGCCGACACCGACCGATCCGGGATCACCTCCGTCCGAACCCACAGCCGACCCGGACACCCCCGGCCCGGACACCCCCGAGCCGGAGACACCGGGGGAGTCGCCGACCGGACCGGGTGCTCCGGCGCCGGACTCCCCGCAGCAGCCGACCGAGCCGGGCTCGTCGGCGCCTCCGGCTCCCCAGACGACCACACCGTCATCACCCCCGCCGTCGTCGCCGTCGCCTCCGCCGCCGCCTCCGCCTCCGCCTCCGCCGCCTCCGCCGGCTGAACCCCCACCTGAGCCGGCAGCGCCTCCGCCTCCCCCCGAGCAGACGGGTCCGGAGGCCCCGGAGTCGCCGGCGGAGGAGGAGCCAGAGGCCCGGACGGTCGGACTGCCGATCGGGGGCCAGCCGGAGGAGGACGGCACGGAGGAGGACGGCACGTCGGATCTCTGTGTGCCCGTGAGCTACCTGGGCACGCAACTCCCGCCCGGCGTCCAGATCCAGGCCGGCACTCCGGTCGTCACCGACGAGTCGTTCACCGTGAAGGAGGGCGGGTGCTCGAACACAGGAGGCCCGCTGTGCGAGGGGTTCGTCTTCACCCCCGAGAACACGGACCCGAACGATCGGGAGACGTGCCTCGTCGCCGTCCGCTACGACGCCCCAGTAGTTGACGAGCCGGCAGAGCCGGCAGAGCCGGCAGAGCCGGCAGAGCCGGCCCCGGAACTGGACTCGGCGCTCCTCCGGCTGAGCGGTCGCCTGCACTGTCCGGCGGACCTGGATCCACCCTGCACGGCACTCGCCCTCAGCATCGATGGGGACGACCAGGACATCAGGCTCGAGCCGCCCGAGCCGCCGGAATGACCACCCCGTCCCCTGATCCGGCCTCGTCCCTCGGCCGGCTCGGGCAGGTCGCGGGGTCGGTCGCGCAGGTCGTCGCGCCGCTCAGCGTCCTCACCGCGCTGCTCTTCTACTTCGGCTACGCCTCCTCACGGGCGCGGTACCTGTACTTCGGCGTCGACGTCGACACGATCGGGCTCAGCACGCAGGACTACGTGATGCGCAGCCCGGAGCCGCTGCTGACCCCGCTGCTGGTCCTGGCGCTCCTGGCCGTCCTCGTCGCGGTCGTCCACGAGCGGGTGCACCGTCGCGTGCAGGCCGCGCTCGCAGAAGCGAAGGACGCCGACCCGAAGGTGGCCGCGCGCGGGCAGGACCGCGTGGACCGGGGGAGTGGGAGAGCACGCGCCGCCGTCGTCACCGGAGACGCCGTCCTGCTCGTGGGCGTGCTGCTCCTCCTCGCCTTCCCGCTGTTCGGTGACTGGGCGTACTACACGCTCGTCACGCCGCTGCTCATGGCGGCCGGCACCGGACTCGCGCTCTACGGACGGCGGATCACGCGGATGTTGGAGCCGGGGAGGGCGCCGTCGGGGCTGGTGACCGTCGTCCTGTCCGTGCTCCTGGTGATCAGCGTCTTCTGGGCGACGGCGACCTTCGCGGAGTGGTCCGGACGGGGCGCGGCGCGTGAGGTGGCGCGGCACATGGACCGCCTCCCGGCCGTCATCCTCGACACCACCGAGCGGCTGCACCTGTCCTCCAGCGGCGTCCGCGAGACGGCGCTGGATCCGGGCGAGGGGCAGACGTTCCGCTACCGGTACCGGGACCTGCGGCTGCTGATCCAGGGCGAGGACCGGGTGTTCCTCGTCCCCGAGACGTGGGACGCGAGCAACTCCACGCTGATGGTGCCCCTGGACGACTCGGTGCGGCTGCAGTTCCGCTTCCTCAACGACCCGCCGTGAAGACGGACCACTCGGAGCAGCGGTGCCGTCGCGTCGGCGGGGAACGGCGCCCGGACCCCTCCCAGCTGCACGGCGAACGGTGACGCTCCGGTGACGGAGGAGACGGATGCTTCTCCACCGCCGACCGGTGCCGGAGGGTCGGCGACCGGTGGCTGACATCGGTCGGTGCTTCGAGGAGGTGGCACCCCGATGAGCTCCCCGCCGAGCGACGGTGCCGGTCCTGGACCGGAGGACCCGCAGGAGGCACCCGCGCAGGAGGCTCCGGCACAGGGCTCGCCGGCGGAGGCGGGCCCGCCGGGTGGGGACGCCCCGCGGCCGGGACCCGAGGACGGGGAGGGCCCGGCCCCGACGCACGGGTGGACGCCGTTCTCCGCGGAGCTGACCACTCGGGCATGGCGGGAAGAGGCCCTCGCGCGGGCCACCGAGGTCGAGACCCTGTCGAGATGGATCTGCCACCTCCCGCGGAACCGGCGGGGGGTGTGCGACGACGAGGCCGATCGTCACCTCGCCGTGGCGATCGAGGCCCACGTCCGGACCGTGCGGTCGGCCGCTCGGTCCGGTGGCCCCCTGATGCGCAACGGGGCCCGCCTCGGACGGGTCGCGAGCAACCTCTCTGCCGCGGAGGTCGACCTGCTGCGTCGCGCGCCCTCGGAGTACGTGTGCGGGGAGGTGCCGAGCCTGGAGGCCCACGTCCGGCGGCACCTCCCGGTGGACGACCCGCGCCGTGTCCGCATGGAGGCGATCGCCCGTGAGGTCACGGACCGCAGGGCCACGGGACGGGGCGACGGGGGAGGACTGGACCAGGAGGACCGCGAGACCGTGATCGCTGCCACGCGGGCCGCGAGCTCGGCCGCCGAGCGCGAGCAGCAGCGGATCCGGAGCTTCCGCACCATCGTCGCCGTGGCGACCCTCTTCCTGCTCGTCATCGCCGGTCTCGTCGCGCTGCTGGGAGCACTCCGCCCGACGCTGATCTCGCTGTGCTTCACCCCGCAGCCCTCCGGGCCCGACCAGGTGCCGCTCCTGGTCTGCCCCACCGGGCAGACCCCGCTCGGCGGCCGCGACGTCGACGACGTCATCCGGGACACCGTCAGCTCGTGGGACGTCCTGCTGATCGAGATCGTCGGCGTGGTGGCGGCCGGGGTCACGGGCGCCGTCGCCCTGCGCCGGCTCCGAGGGTCCTCGACGCCGTTCGGCGTGCCCGTGGCGCTGATCGCCCTCAAGCTCCCCACGGGGGCCCTGACGGCCTTCCTCGGCCTGCTCCTCATGCGGGGTGGGTTCGTCCCCGGGCTGACGGCGCTGGACACGACACCGCAGATCATCGCCTGGGCGGTCGTCTTCGGTGGCAGCCAGCAGCTGTTCACCGGGCTCGTCGACCGGCAGGCGCAGACCGTCCTGAACTCGGTCGGTGGCAAGACCTACGCGCCCACCGGCGGAGGGTGATCGCGCTGCGAACCGGCCCGGCCGGCCCGCTGGTCGCGTCGGCCGCCCCGGATCCCGGGAGGCCGTGACCACGCGCCCGGCACCGCGGCCGCCGCTGGTCCTCCGCCCGGGTCCTGGGGCTCACCCGCCTCCGGCCGGCGCGAGCGTGACCAGCAGGTCCGGGGCCAGCGCGGGACGGTCGATGAAGGGGTTGCGGTTGCCCTGGCGGTCGAAGACGGCGGCGTTGCGGTGCCGCTCCCAGTCGGTGACCGGCTCCTGCTCGTGCCAGGCCAGCAGCACCCGCCGCCGCGGCAGTGGCATCTCGCCGGGCTCGACCTCCCCGGGATAGCGGAGCAGGAAGTAGAAGACGGCCCGCGCGGCCGCGCCCTTGCCGTGCGCCGGCTCGAACCCGCCGGCCTCGCTCTTGCCGCACTCGTCCCGCACCGCCCGCGGCGGCGCGCTCGGCGTGGTGGGCTCGGGGAAGTCCGCGAACTCGGCGAACGGGGTGTTGCCGCGGAAGCTGTTGCAGCGGGCCTCGCAGGCGAACAGGTGGTGCAGGTCGCCGCGCATCGGCTCCCGCTTGGCGAACCAGCTCTGCGGGACCACGTGCTCGCAGTTGAACGGCAACGCCGCCTCCACCGCGGCCGCCACCTCCGCATGCGTCGTGGCGTCGGCCGGCGTGCCCAGTTCGGCGAGCCGCGTGGCCAGCTCCCGGGCGCGGGCCCCGGCGACGGCCAGATCGGCGCGGATCAGCGCCTCCGGCTCCCACTCGTGGCCGGTGTACAGGCTGCGCAGCATCCCGGAGGGCTGCAGGTCCACCCACGGGTACAGCTCCCGCGCCGGCTTGTACGCGGGCCGGCGCGCGTGCGAACGCGTCACCAGGTCGGCGTACTCCCCGAGCGCGACCCCGCCGTAGTAGGCGTCGGCGGCCGCGGCGTCGGCCTCGGCGTCGTAGTAGACCCGGTCGCGGGCTCCCGCGAGCTCGGCCAGGGAGGCCTCCACGTCGGCCGCCGTCAGTCCCGACACCTCGACGCCCGCGTCCGTGCTCACCCGACACCACCTACACCCGGCCCGTCACCGCGGTGTCACCGCGCACCCCGCGACCGGGGACGTGCCGGCCGGGTGGGACCCGGTCGTGGTGACGCCGCGGTGACGCCCCTGCCGCTACACCTCGACCATGACGCAGACCTCCCGCGTGGCCGTCCTCCGACCGCGACAGGCGATGGACGACGTGGCTGCTGACGACGCCCTGCCGGTGGAGCTGACCATCCAGCTCGGTACGGGCGAGGCCGCGCTGGCGGGCTCGGTGCCGTTGCACGAGTTCATCGCGACGGCGGGGACGCTGACCCACGCCGAGCGCGTCGTGCTGGTCGACCAGGCGCTGGTGCTGATGGAGGACAACTACGTCCACCTGCCCCTGAAGTCGGCGATGCACGCGGTGGACCCGGTGCAGCGGTTGCGCCTGCTGCGGGCGCGGCTGGGGCAGCAGACGGACGCCACGATGGATCCCGAACGGGTCTTCCACGCCGAGCTCTCGGAGGTCTTCCACTCGGTCCGCGACCTGCACACCAACTACCTGCTGCCGGCGCCCTTCGCCGGCCAGATCGCCTACCTGCCCTTCCAGGTCGAGCGGTGCGTCGACGGGACGCGGCGGCAGTACGTCGTCAGCAAGCTGGCGGCGGGGATCAGCGACCCGACCTTCCGGGTCGGCGTGGAGGTCCTCCACTGGAACGGCGTCCCGATCGAGCGGGCGGTGGCGGTCGCCGCCGACCGCTTCGCCGGCAGCAACCGCGCCGCGCGCCTGGCCCGCGGCATCGAGTCGCTGACCATCCGGCCGCTGAAGCTGCACCTGCCGCCGGACGAGGAGTGGGTCACCGTCACCTACCTCGACGCCGGCGGCGGGCGCCGCGAACTG
Source organism: Geodermatophilus sp. SYSU D01045 (assembly GCF_054050295.1). Classification (NCBI taxonomy): domain Bacteria; kingdom Bacillati; phylum Actinomycetota; class Actinomycetes; order Geodermatophilales; family Geodermatophilaceae; genus Geodermatophilus; species Geodermatophilus sp. SYSU D01045. Next base: position 82,575 of record NZ_JBJGZB010000017.1, on the reverse strand, counting down.
CGGGTGCCGTGGCTGGTGGCCCCCAACGTCCCGCCGATGGCCGACGCCGACGCCGTCACCCCGGCCGCCGCGTCCCTGGGCCTGGACCTGCTCACCGACGAGGTCGGCCGCGCGCAGGCGCTGCTCTACGCCCCCCGGGCGGTCGAGCAGCAGTTCGGTGCCGAGGGCGTCGACCTGTCGACCGAGCCGGCCGCGCCCGGGAGCGACGTCCCGACGTCCATGCCGCTGGTCTTCAAGGCCCGCAGCGTCGTCACCGGCTCCGGGACCTTCGGCCACCTGCGCGTCTTCCGGTTCAACGTCCCGGACCCGGACGCCTTCGTCGCCGAGTTCGTGCGCCTGGTGGAGCTGCTGCCGCAGGAGGGGCTGATCCTGGACGTGCGCGGCAACGGCGGCGGGCACATCTTCGCCAGCGAGTTCACCCTGCAGACCCTCACCCCCCGGCGGATCGCCCCCGAGCCGGTGCAGTTCATCTGCACGCCGCTGAACCTCGCGATCACCCGCCAGCACGCGACCAACCCCATCGGCATCGACCTGGGGCCGTGGGTCCGTTCCATGGAGCAGGCGGTGCAGACCGGCTCGATCTTCTCCGCGGGGTTCCCGATCACGCCCGAGGCCGGTGCCAACGCGATCGGGCAGCGCTACTTCGGGCCGGTGGTCCTGGTCACCGACGCCCGCTGCTACTCGGCGACCGACATCTTCGCCGCGGGCTTCCAGGACCACGGGATCGGGCCGGTCCTCGGGGTGGACGACAACACCGGCGCCGGCGGGGCGAACGTGTGGACCCACGGACTGCTCAAGCAGTTGCTCGACCTGCCGGCGCCGAACCCGGAGAGCCCGTACGTCGCGCTGCCGAAGCAGGCGGACATGCGCGTGTCGATGCGCCGCACGCTGCGGGTCGGGGCACTGGCGGGGACGCCGGTGGAGGACCTGGGCATCACGCCGGACGAGCGGCACGAGATGACCCGCCGCGACGTGCTGGAGGGCAACCCCGACCTGATGGAGCACGCCGCGGAGATCCTCGCCGGCCTGCCCCGTCGCCGGCTGGACGTCGCAGCGTCCCTCGCCGGCGGCACGCTCACGCTCGAGGTCGACGTGGTCGGCGCGGACCGGCTCGACGTCCACGTCGACGACCGGCCGCGGGCCAGCACCGACGTGTCCGACGGGCACCGGACGCTCACGGTGGACGGCGTCCCCGGCGCACGGGTCGTGCGGGTCGAGGGGTTCGCCGCCGGATCCCTGGTCGCCGCCCGGACGCTGCGCGCCTGAGGGACGACGTCGCCGGTGACCACCGGATCGTGAGGGTGGACGTGGACCAGCTGCTCGTCGTGCTCGAGTCGTCGGAGCCGGACCTGACGCGCGCCGTCACGGGTCTCGCCGTCGAGCTGGAGGGACGCGCGACGGTGTTCGTGCCGGTACCCGCCGTCCGGCCCGAGGCGCGGACGGCGCCGGTCTCGCCTCCCGTCGCCGTCGTCGCGCTCGACGACCGCGGCGCGGGCGCCGACCTGGGGGAGTGGGTCGGCCGCTACCTCGACCGGACGCCCGCGGCGACCCTGACGTGCTCGGCGGGCGGGAGGTCCGTGCGGCTGGACGGCGCCACGCGGTCCTCCGCACGCGACGCCGTCACCGACCTGCTCGGCACCTGACCCACCGGGGGGCGACATGGAGCACCTGATCACCGCCGCGGCGGCCCACCCCGTGCCGCCCGGCCGCCGTGGTGTGCACCGGACCGTGTTCGGCGACCGCGTGCTGTGGTGGGGACCCGACGGGGCGCTGGGCGCGGCGGCACAGCGGGCGGCCGGGGAGCTGCGGCTGGTCACCCAGCTCGGCACCCTGTTCCTCGACGACCACCCGGACGTGCCGGTGGTGCTCGACGCCGGCCGCCACCTCGTCGTCGACGTGCCCGTGGCGTGGCCCGATCGGCCCGACCCCACCTGCGGCTACCGCGTACAGCCCCTGCCGGTCGACGCCGCGGTCGTCGCCCGGCCCGCGGCCCCCGCCGCACGGCGCGCCCCGCTGCCGTGGGTCGCCGACCTCGTGCAGCGCGTCCACCCGGGCGCCCTCGGGGCCGACATCCGGACGCTCGCGGCCCTCCCCACCCGGCACTCGACGAGCCCGGGCCTCGCCGAGGCGACCCGTTGGGCGCGGGCGCGTCTCGACGCCCTGGGCTACCGCACCGCCGTCGTCCCCGTGCCGCTGCCCGGCGGGAGCGACACCGTCTCGCTCGTCGCCGACCGCGACGGGACGGGCCCGGCACCGCGGCGGGCCGTGCTCGCCACCGCGCACCTCGACTCGGTCAACACCCGCGGCGGCCCCGCCGCGCCGGCGCCGGGAGCCGACGACAACGCGAGCGGCAGCGCCGGGGTCCTGGAGATCGCCCGCGTCCTGCACGACCACCCGGCGACCCACGACCTGCGGCTGGTCCTGTTCGGCGGCGAGGAGCAGGGCCTGCACGGCAGCACCGCCTACGTCGCCTCCCTCGACCCGGCCGAGCGGTCCCGCATCGCCGCCGTCGTCAACATGGACATGGTCGGCTGCCGCAACACCCCGGAGCCGGGGGTGCTCCTGGAGGGCGCCGCGCCGGCGCAGTCCCTGATCGACCGGCTGGCCGAGGCGGCCGCCGCCCACACCGGACTGACGGTGCAGACGTCGCTGGACCCGTTCGCCAGCGACCACGTGCCCTTCCTCAGGGCGGGCATCCCCGCCGTCCTCACCATCGAGGCCTCCGACCGGGCCAACGCCGCCGTGCACACCGCCGCCGACACCGACGACCGCATCGACGTCGGACTCGCCACCGAGATCGTGCGGATGAACGTCGCCGCGATCGCCACCGAGCTGGGCAACGAGGGAGGACCGGCCATGACCACGTCCACCGAACTCCAGGAGCTCGGGCTCCTCGAGTCGTCACCGGGGCCCCTGCCGCGGCAGCTGTCGGGCCGCTACGCGTTCAACGGCGGTGTCGCCGACCGTGCCGAGCCCGAGGACGACACGCAGCCGGTCCTCACCGACCTCGCGTTCGACCGCGAGGGCCGGCAGCAGCTGCGCAGGCCCCGGTTCACGCTGCACGTCGACGTCGACGGGACCGACCCGCTCGAGGTGGTCAGCGGGACCGTCCTCGTCAGCGCCGCGGCACCGGGCCCACCCGCCCACTTCATCGGCCGGGTCACCTCGCAGACCCCGGGCCTGCACCGCCACGACCTCGTGGTGACCGACCTCGTCCTGCCCTGGGGGGCGCTGGTCGTCGACCGCATCGAGATCGGTCTCCTCCGGCACCCGCCGGCGGCGCCCCCGGTGGCCGAGGTGGTCTTCGTGGCCGCCACCGGCACGAGGTTCGGCCCCTACCGGGCCCGGCAGGTGTCCCGGTGGTTCCGCGAGGTGGAGGTCGAGGTCGACGTCGAGGACGGCGCGGTCGCCGCGGAGCCCTACGACACCCACCTGCACCCCGACCGCCCCGCCGACCTGCCGCGGGAGGACCTCACGCTGGAGCGGGCCTTCGCCCGTGCCGGCATCCGCATCACCCGGTCGAACGGGTCGAACACCATCGACACGTCGACCGCGGGCGCCAACGGGCGGTGGAACTACCAGGAGCTCCACGACGCGATGGCCTCGCACTGGAGCGCGTACGCCGACGTGCCCCAGTGGAAGATGTGGGTCTTCCACGCCGAGCTCGCCGACAGCGACGGCCTCGGCGGCGTGATGTTCGACGGTGACATCAACGAGCCGGGCGGCGTCGACCGGCAGGGCACCGCGCTGTTCACCCGCAGCCCGCACTTCCACACCGAGGGCGGCGCCTATCCCCAGGCCAACCCGCCCGCGGCGCAGGCGGCGCGCCGGGAGCTGTTCTTCGACCTGGTGCACGAGACCGGGCACGCGTTCAACCTCGCACACTCGTTCCAGAAGCAGGCGGTGCTGGGTGAGCCGGGCAGCGGGCCCTGGCCGGCGCCCTCCTGGATGCCGCTCGTCGACGCCCCCCAGTCGCCGTCCTGGATGAACTACCCCGACCTGGCCAGCCCGGGCGGAGGGCTGAACGCCACCTGGTTCTACGACCGGTTCCGCTTCCGCTTCGACGACGGGGAGAACCTCTTCCTCCGCCACGCTCCCGCGCGGTTCGTGCAGATGGGCAACGAGGCGTGGTTCCACAACCACGGGCGGGCCGGGCGCGGGACGCTCGACACGCGGCTGGAGCTGGCCCTGCGCCTGCCGAGCAGTGCGGTCGAGTACGGCGAGGCCGTGTTCTGCGAGCTGCGGCTGCGCAACGTCGGCGACGAGCCGGTGCCGGCGCGCACCGACCTCGATCCCGCCGAGGGCACGGTGGAGCTGGCGGTCACGGGTCCGTCGGGCGAGCGGCGTCCCTTCCTGCCCTTCTACCGGGCCTGCACGCGGCCGCGGATGGAGGTCCTGGCCCCGCAGGAGTCCCGCTACGCGTCGGTGAACCTGACGATGGGGCAGTTCGGCTTCCCGTTCAAGGAGCCGGGCAGGTACCGGATCGAGGCCTGCTGGGTCAACCGGGACGGGTCGACGGCGCCGGCGGTCACCACCCTCACCGTGCGGCCGCCGCGCTCCGAGGAGCACCGTGCGGCGGCCGGGAGGCTGTTCACCGCCCCGGTGGGACGGGTCCTCGCGGTCGGGGGCACCCGCACGATCGACGACGTCGACGCGCTGCTCGGCGAGGTCGCCGACGACCTCGGCGTCCAGCACCCGGTGTCGCTCTACCTCAGGACCGTGCGGACCGTGCCGCTCGCCCGTCCCTTCAAGGTGCTCAGCGCCGACTCGGCCGCGGTCCGGGTGCTCGACCCCGAGCCCGACGAGGTCGAGCGGGGGCTCCGGCCGGTCGTGGAGCAGTTCGAGGCGGCGGCCGACGCCCTGGGCCACATCCAGTACGAGCGCGTCGCCGACGTCTACAGCGCCTGCGCCGTCGAGATGGGCAAGCGGGCCGACGCGCGCACGGCGCAGGACAACATGCTCAAGCTGTTCCAGGCGCGCCGGGTGGTCGAGCCGGTCCTCGCCAAGGTGGAGGCCCGGGTGCACGAGCTGACCTGATCGGTCCCACCGCGCGGGGGCGTCGACGGTGGGCCGGGCCGGCCGCGGGACGGCCCGGCGTGGTCCCGGGTCCAGGCGTCGACCTGCGCGTTGACGCGGGGGTGACGGCACGGTGATGCCCCGCCCCTACCGTCCGCGACCACGGACGGCCGCGCCGCAGACGCCATGGGGAGGCACCGTGACCGAACCCCCGCGCTGGGACGGCGTCCCGCAGTTCCCGGCGGAGTACGGCCCGGTCCGGGATCCCGCCGACGACGCCGACCGGTACGTGCCCGGCACCCCGGGGGCCCGCACGTGGCAGGTGCCGACGTCGCCGGAGCTGGTGATGGACTCGGTGGTCTCCAAGCCGCTGCGGGAGCTGATGGACGGCGGGGGCCCGATCGGCGTGATGATCGAGCTGCGCACCCGGTACGAGGGCGGCATCCCCGCGGCCCGCACCCGGGTCACCCAGCTCCTGGCCGAGCTGGCCGGCGTCCGCGAGGACCAGATCGCCCACAACGGCAGCTACCTCACGGTGACCCTCCCGGCGTCCGTGATCGAGGAGCTCGTCCGGTTCGACGCCGGCCCGGCGGACTCACCGGACGAGCCGGGCCGGGCGCCGCGCGGGGCGATCCACCGTCTCTGGCCCAACTTCCAGATCTCCGCCCTCATCTACCGCTCGGTCGTGACGACGAAGGCCCAGGCGGCACAGCGCTCGTTCCGGGCGACCGGCCGGGGCCTGGTCTGGGCCGTCCTCGACTCGGGCATCCAGGGCGACCACCCGCACTTCGCCCTGCACCGCAACCTCGAGGGGCTGCCGCACAAGTCCTTCGTGGACGCCGACGACAAGATGGCCCTCGTCGACGAGGCGGGCCACGGGACCCACGTCGCGGGGATCCTGGCCGGGGAGGTGGTGGCGCCCGAGGGCGGCTCCGTCACCGCCACCACCTGGTACCGCGACAGCGCCGGCAGCGTGCAGGTCGCCCCGCTCCGGCTGCCCTCGATCGCCGGCATGGCACCCGAGTGCCGGCTCCTGTCCTGCCAGGTGCTGCGGCCCGACGAGTCCGGCGACATCACCGGGCTGATCGCCGCCCTGCAGTACGTCAACACGCTCAACGACGGCGGCCGCGACCTCGTCGTCCACGGGGTGAACGTCTCCGTCGGCCACCCGTTCGACCCGACCTGGTTCGCCACCGGGCTCACGCCGGTGTGCCGGGAGGTCGACCGGCTGGTCCGGTCCGGGGTGGTCGTCGTGGTGGCGGCGGGGAACTCCGGCTACGGCTACGCGCGCGACCCCCGGAACAACGTGTTCCGCCTCGGGTTCGACATGACGATCAACGACCCGGGCAACGCCGCGCTCGCGATCACGGTCGGGTCCACGTCCTGCTCCCCGCACCAGAACGGCGTCTCCTACTTCTCCTCGAAGGGACCCACCGGGGACGGGCGGATGAAGCCGGACCTGATCGCCCCCGGGGAGCGGGTGGTCAGCGCGGCCGCGGGGAAGCTCGCCGTCCGGGCACGGGAGGCGCTGCCGGACTCGGCGTACATCGAGAACTCCGGCACCTCGATGGCGGCTCCGCACGTGTCCGGTGTCGCGGCCGGCTTCCTGTCGGTCCACCCCGAGTTCATCGGCCACCCCGAGCAGGTGCGCGCCGCGCTGATGGACACCGCCACCGACATCGGGCGGTCGAAGCACTTCCAGGGCGCCGGCCTGGTCGACGCCATGCGCGCCATCCAGTCCGTCTAGACCCGGACCGAGCGTCCCGAGGGGGATCCCGTGGAGTGGCCCTACGCACCGGTCGAGTTCACGAAGCAGGGCGCGGTGGCCCACGACGCCCAGGTCGACCGGGCGCTGCGGCTGGTCCGGTCCGGCCACCACCCCGCCACCGACGTGCTGCTGATCGCGCACGGCTGGAACAACGACGTCGCCGGCGCCGAGCGCCTGTTCACCGAGCTCGCCGACAACGTCGCCGACCTCGCCCGCACCCGCGCGCCGGACCGGCGGTGGGTGGTCGTCGGCCTGCTCTGGCCCTCCGTGCGGTGGGCCGACGACGACCGGGTCGCCGGCGGAGGACTGTCCGCCGCCGGCGAGCTGCCCGCGCTCCTCGACGCGATCACCGAGCGGGTCGAGGACCAGGCCGCCGCCGACGAGCTCCGGGAGCTGGCCGGCGCGCTGGACGCCTCGAGCGAGGCGCGGGACCGGTTCCTCGCCCGGCTGCGCGACCTGCTCCCGCCCGAGCCGGACGTCGGGGACGACGACCCCGTCCCCGACGCGCTGCGCGACGGCGACACCGAGGAGGTCTTCGCGCAGGCCGGTGCGGCCGAGCTGGACGTCGACGCGTCGGCCGAGCCGGCCGGCGCCCCGGGTGCGGGCACCGGCCTCCCGCCCGGGGTGCCCCCCGACTTCCTCACCGCGAGCGGGACCGCCGCCACCGGCCTGTCGCTGCGCGACCTCGGCCCCGTCCGGGTGGCCCGCCAACTGCTCAACCTCACCACCTACTACACGATGAAGGACCGTGCCGGCCGCGTCGGCTCGCGCGGTGTCGCGCCGCTGCTCACCCGGCTCTCCCGGCTGCCCGATCCGCCGCGCCTGCACCTCGCCGGGCACTCCTTCGGAGCCCGCGTCGTCACCGCGGCGGCAGCCGGCACCGAGGCGCCGATCGCCTCGGTGACCCTCCTGCAGGCCGCCTTCAGCCACCGCGGCTTCAGCGGGAGCACCACCCCCCGGGGCGCCTTCCGCGGGGTGCTCACCGGCCCGCAGCTGGTGGGGCCCGCCGTGGTCACCCACACGCACAACGACAGGGCGGTCCTGCTCGCCTACGCCATCGCCTCCCGGCTCGCCCGGCAGGCGAGCAGCGGGCTCGGCGACGCCGACGACCCCTACGGCGGCCTCGGCGCCAACGGCGCCGTGGCGACCGCCGAGGCCGACCGCCGCACCCTCGGCGACGACGGGACCCGGTACCGGTTCGCGCCACGGCGGATCACCAACCTGCTCGCCGACCGGCACGTGGCCGGCCACGGCGACGTCCGGAACCGGGCGGTCGCCAACGCACTGCTGGAGGCGATGCTCACCGCTCCGGTCGTGAGCCCCCGGACGGCCCCGGCCGAGGAGGCCACCTCCCCGGCGCCGGCACCTCAGGGTGGCGCGACCCCGTGACCGCCCCTCCGCCGACCACGCCCGTGCCGCGGAGCCCCGCCGAGGGGGGTGCGGACCCGATCTGGACCCCGCTCACCTTCCCCAGCGGCCTCACGATCAAGAACCGCGTGCTCCGCAGCAGCATCTCCGGCCGCATCGACGACTACGGCGGCACCGGGACCACGGCCCGCATCAACTGGGAGGAGCGGTTCGCCCGGGGCGGGGTCGGGGCGCTGGTCTCCGCGCACGTGCCCGTCCACGTGCGCGGCCGGGTCCTGCCGAACTACGCCTTCATCGACGACGACGACAAGATCCCCTTCTGGCGGGCGGTGGGGGAGCGCGTCCACCGGCACGGCTGCGCGTTCCTCCTGCAGCTGAGCCACGGCGGCCGCCAGCGGGACGTCGCCGGCGTGGAGAACGCCGTCCACCCCGCCCTGAGCTCCACGAGCCGGCCCGATCCGGTCCACGGCCTCCCGGCCCGGGCGATGACCGAGCGGGAGATCGGCGAGGTCGTGGCGATGTTCGGGCAGGGCGCCCGGCGGGCGCGCGAGGCCGGACTCGACGGCGTGGAGCTGCACGCCTGCAACGGCTACCTGTTCACCCAGTTCCTCAGCCCGGCGATCAACGACCGCACCGACCGGTACGGCGGCCCCCTGGAGAACCGCGCCCGCTTCCTCCTCGAGGTGATCGCGGCGATCCGCCGGGAGGCGGGGGCGGACTTCCACCTGCAGGTCAAGCTCAGCGCGGTCGACCACGCGGACGCGCTGTTCCCCTGGCACCGGAAGGGCACCACCCTGGCGGACTCGGTCCGGGTGCTGCGGTGGGCGGAGGAGGCCGGCGCGCACGCCGTCCACGTGTCCACCGGGAACTTCTTCCCCCACCCGCTCAACCCCGCGGGGGGCTTCACCCCCGGGGACCTCGTCGGGACCTACGACACCATGCTGTCCTCGGGCCGGAGCACGCTGCGCAACTACGCCCTGTGGCGCTTCCGGCCGACCCGCCCGCTCATGCGCCGCCTCTGGACCCGCACCGCGCCCGAGGACCCCGAGGGCCTGCTGCTGCCCGACGCCGCGGAGGTGCGCCGGCACCTGTCCATCCCGGTGATCGTCACCGGCGGGTTCCAGACCGCCTCGGTCGTGCGCGAGGCGATCCGGTCCGGCCGGTGCGACGCGGTCAGCATCGCGCGGCCGCTGATGGCCAACCCCGACCTGGTGCGGCAGTGGGCCGCCGGCGCGGACCGGCCCGAGCGGCCGTGCACCTACTGCAACCTCTGCCTCTTCCACGTCCTCGAGGACCCGCTGGGCTGCTACGACGTCCGCCGGTACGACGGCGACCACGACCGGATGATCGCCGAGGTCATGTCGATCTACCGCCCGGACGGGTGGTCGGCCGGTGCCGGACGACCGGCACCGGCCGGATCGGCCCGGACGTAGCCCCCGCCCCGCACCGGTCCTCCCGTTCCCCAGGAGATCCGATGAGCACCGACACCCCCGGTCCGGCCGGCACCCGCACGGCCGGCGCCGCCATCCCGCGCCCCCGCGCCGAGTCCGCCGGCGGACCGCCGGCCGCGCCCGCCCCCGCGGCACCCCGGCCGGTGCCCGGGGCCGGCCACCGGTGGACGCCGCTCTGGCGGGTCTACGACCGGCTGGCCCGGCTGGTCGACCACCGGGTGGGCTGGGACCGGCTGCCCCGCGGCCTCGGCCTGGCCGTGCTGGCCGGGCTCCGGAACACCCTGCGGCGGGAGAACCTGGCCGACCCCTCGACCCGGGTGCCGGTCGTCGACGCCCCGCCGGTTCCGCCGCGCACACCCCAGCACCTGGTCGCGCGCAGCGTCGACGGCTCGTACAACGACCTCGACCACCCCGAGATGGGCCGGGCCGGGGCCCGCTTCGGCCGCAACGTCCCGCTCGACAGCGTGCTGCCGGTGACCGACGACGAGCTGCTGCGGCCCAGCCCGCGGGAGGTCAGCCGCCGGCTGCTCACCCGTGAGGTGTTCCGGCCCGCGGAGACGGTGAACACCCTGGCCGCCGCCTGGTTGCAGTTCATGATCCGCGACTGGTTCAGCCACGGGCAGGCGGACACCTCGCGGCTGGTGGAGATCCCGCTCGAGCCCGGTGACGACTGGTGGGAGGACCCGATCCGGATCCCGCGGATCCACCCCGACCCCACCCGGCCCGCCGGGGCCGACGGGCCGGTGACCTCGGTCAACGAGGTGACCCACTGGTGGGACGGGTCCTCCCTGTACGGCACCACCCCGGAGGAGCAGCGGCGGGTGCGGACCGGCCGCGGCGGCACGCTGCACCTCACCGACGACGGGATGATCCCGCTGCCCGAGGACCCGGCGCTCGACCCGACCCGCGTCCCGGGGTGGTGGACCGGCCTGGGCATGTTCGCCACGCTGTTCGCCCGCGAGCACAACGCCGTCTGCGACCGGCTCGCGGCCGAGTACCCGGACTGGGACGACGAGGAGCTGTTCCAGCGGGCCCGGCTGGTGGTCGCGGCCCTGCTCGCCAAGATCCACACGGTGGAGTGGACGCCGGCCGTCATCAGCCACCCCACGGCGGCCTCCGCCCTGAGGATCAACTGGTTCGGCATCGCGGGGGAGCGGATCGCCCGGACGTTCGGGCGGCTGAGCGGGAGCGAGGTCGTCAGCGGGATCCCCGGCTCGGAGACCGCGCACTTCGGCGTGCCCTTCTCGCTCACCGAGGAGTTCACCAGCGTCTACCGCATGCACCCGCTGCTGCCGGACGAGTTCGACATCCGCGCGGCCGACGGCGACCGGCCCCTGGACGTGCTCCCGTTCCCGGCGCTCGCCGGCCCGCGTTCCCGCGAGGTCGCGGACCGGTTCGCCCTGGGCGACCTGTTCTACTCGTTCGGCACCTCGCACCCCGGGGCGATCGTGCTGCGGAACTTCCCGCGCTCCCTGCAGTCGTTCGAACGGCCCGACGGCAAGGTCGTCGACCTGGCCGCGACCGACGTCCTGCGCATCCGGGAGCTCGGGACGCCGCGCTACTGCGAGTTCCGCCGGCTGATGCACCTGGCGGCGCCCCGCAGCTTCGCCGATCTCACCGACGACGCCGATCTCGCCGCCGACCTGGCGGACCTGTACGGCGACGTCGAACGGGTCGACCTCATGGTGGGCCTGTTCGCCGAGAAGCGGCCGGCCGGGTTCGCCTTCAGCGACACGGCGTTCCGCGTCTTCATCCTGATGGCGTCGCGGCGGCTCAACAGCGACCGGTTCTTCACCCGCGACTTCCGTCCGGAGATCTACTCGCCGGCCGGGCTCGCCTGGGTCCGGGACAACGACATGCGCACCGTCCTGCTGAGGCACCTGCCCCAGCTGCGCCCGGCACTCCGTGGCGTGGACAACGCCTTCGCTCCCTGGGTGCGGACCGGCGCCTGATCCCCTCCCGGCAGCCCTCCCCTCACGCCCCCGGTGTCGCTCCGGCGGCGTGAGGGGAGGGCTGCCGTCCCGGAGCGGTCCGCTCCCACCGCCGGCCGGATCGCCGGGGACGGCGTCCTCACCGTTCACCCCCGCGGCACCATTGACTTCATCAGGTCGGGGGAGTGCACTCACGCATCGTCAGGGGAGAGCATCGACCTCCCCCCGGTCGGTGGCGTGAACTGGCCGTTCATCCCATGCGGTCTCACGCTGCGTGACCGACCAGTCGAAGGGTGGCCGTGACCGAGGAACGAAGCGCCGCACTCCTCGTGCGGGTCTGGCTCGAGGGCGCGACCGACGAGTTCCGGGCCCGGGTGACGGCGGTCGGTCTCGGTACGTCCGAAGAGGACCGGACGGTGGCGCTCGCCTCGTCGCCGCGTGAAGTCGTCGATGCGGTCGGTGAGTGGCTGCAGGATTTCCTCGGTGACGGAACGCGACCGATTGACAACTGAAGCCGTCAGCTCGGACCCTGGGCGCTCCGAGGCTCCTGCTCCTTCGCCCCTCCTCCGCAGAAGGTGCCCCTGGGGGTGACACGCCATGCCTGTGGTCGTGACTCCACGGATCTCCCTGCTCGACGGGTTCACCATCCACCTCGGGAACGGGCCCGGCCACGGAGGGGGTGACGACCTCCCGCGAGGGGTCCAACGCCTGGTGGCGCATGTCTGTCTGTCCGGTCGCCCACCGCGGGCCACCGTCGTCGGACACCTGTGGCCCGACGTCTCGGAAGCGCACGCGCACGGCAGCCTCCGCACGGCGCTGTGGCGCCTGCAGCGGGTGGCTCCCGGGCTGGTGCACGCGTCCGGTGACGTCCTCTCCCTCGCCGAGGGCGTCCGGGTCGACGTGCGGGAGCTGGGGGAGTGGGCTCGGCGGGTCCGGGACCCGACCTGCGCCCTGGCCGACGTCGCCGTCCCCGACGTCGGCCTGCGGGGCGAGCTGCTGCCCGGCTGGTACGACGACTGGGTCCTCCTCGAGCGCGAACGGCTGCGGCAGCTGCGCATGCACGCGCTGGAGGAGGCGGCCACCCGGCTGGCCGCGGCCGGGCAGTACGGCGATGCCCTGCAGGCCGCCTATGCCGCCGTGCGTGCCGAGCCGTTGCGGGAGAGCGCTCACCGCGTGGTGATCCGCGTGCACCTGACCGAGGGCAACGTCACCGAGGCGCTGCGGGCGTACGAGCAGTTCAGGGACGTCCTCGCCGGGGAGATGGGTGTCCAGCCGAGCGACAGGATGACGCGGCTGGTGGTGGGGCTGCGTCCGGCTGTCGGCTCGTCGCGGGCTGCCGGCGGTGCCGCGCCCGTGGCGCCGCGCTGACCGCTGCCACCCGGCCCCGTCCGCCACGGATCCGCCCGGCACCGCGTCGTCACCGCCCGGCCGTCCGACCCGACCGCACCGAGCAGGTCACCGGCGTCGGCAGCCGGGGAGCGACCGCGGGACCCGTCGGATCAGATGTCCCGGACGTGCAGGTGGAACGCCCGGTTCTGGGGGTTGCCCGCGGCGTTGAAGGTCCTGACCTTCAGGATCTCGGGGCTGCCCATGTCCCCGAGCTCGGCCGTGACGAACCCGGCGGTCTGGTCCGTGTCGTCCGCAGGGGCGAGAGTCGGCTGCCACAGCCAAGCGCTGATGTCCTCCGGGAACGTCACGTCGTACTCGCCGACCGCCACCCGGTCGGGGTCGATCCCCGGATCCGACCTGCGGGCCGATCCGCCGGACACGTTCACGACGATGGCGTAGCTCTTCACGGCTGCCTCCCCATCCCCTCCGCCGACCTCCGGGATCCTGATGACCTGCCCGACCCTGATGACGTCCGGGTCGGTGATCTGGGGGTTCACGGCAAGGATCTCGGCGACGGTGACGCCGAACTTCTTCGCGATCTTGTTCAGGGTGTCGCCTGCCACGACGGTGTAGTCGAAAGTGGCCACTTCGTCCTCCTGAGAGTGCCCTCTGCGATGAGGTCGGTGACGCTCGGGCGTCCACCCCGGTCCCTGGTGCGCTCACCCGGTCGGGAGCCGGGTGACTTCCTCGGTCGTCGACGTCCAGCCCCCGATCTCCCTGGGGGACCGCAGCGGACGTGCGGCGCGGTCCGCAGCCGGGATGCCGCAGGACCCGTGGGTCAGCCGGCCAGCATCCCGCTGACCAGGGCGCGCCAGGTGATCGGACCGACGATGCCGTCGACGACCACCTCGGGGTGGTCGAGGGACAGCGACTTCTGGAAGCTCCGGACGGCCTCGTCGGTCTCGGGCCCGAAGACGCCGTCGATCTGCAGGTCCTGGCTCGGGTCGTCCGTGCCGCTGCGGAACCGGAACTCCTCCTGCACCCCCCGGACGGCGTCGCCCCGGCTGCCCTTCCGTACCCCGATGACCAACGCCGACCAGGTACGGGGCCCCACGACGCCGTCGACGGAGGTCTTCCGTGTGACCTGGAGTGCTCGTACTGCGGCGTCGGTCCTCGGCCCGAAGACGCCGTCGACCTCGAGTCGGTGGCCGTGGGCGCGGAGGAGGTGCTGCACCGTCCGGACCGGGTGCTCCGGATGGCCCTTCTCCACCGACGGCCACGGGAGGACGGACTCGGCCACGTGATCCCCCTCCTCCAGGGAGGCTCGGCCGCTCAGAGCGAGTGGACCCGTGCGACGCCCGGAGCAGCCGTCTCCGTGCCTGCTCAGTGTCCGGCCACCACGTCACCGGACCGTCACCCCGGCATCACGGGAGCCGGAGCGCGTCCCGGGCGGGGCGTCGTGCCGCCCGCAGCCATCGGCCACCCTGCCCGGGCCGCCCGCCGTCCCGGCGCCGACGGGCCCGTCGGGACGCCACCGAACGGTCCGGCGGCAGTGGTCCCCTCCCGCGGCGCGAGATGCATTCCCCTGGTCGCCCGGACCTCCTACCGTGATCCGGAGCCAGTGGTCGTCACGTCGTGATGACGGAGGCGCACGATGACCATCGCCCCGGCGCCCATCGTCAGCCGCCCGAGCGGGATGCCCCCGGTGACGCGGGGTGCGCGGCTCTCGAACCTGCTGCGGACCACGGACCACAAGACCATCGGGTTGATGTACCTGGTGACGTCGTTCGCCTGGTTCATCGTCGGCGGCTTCATGGCCATGCTGATCCGCGGTGAGCTGGGCCAGCCCGGGCTGCAGTTCCTCTCGCCCGAGCAGTACAACCAGCTGTTCACCATGCACGGCACGATCATGCTGCTGTTCTTCGCGACGCCGCTGTTCTTCGCGTTCGGCAACCTGATCATGCCGCTGCAGATCGGCTCCCCCGACGTCGCCTTCCCGCGGCTGAACGCCTTCTCGTACTGGCTGTTCCTGTTCGGCAGCCTGATCGCGGTCGCGGGTTTCTTCACCCCCAACGGCGCCGCGGACTTCGGCTGGTACGCCTACACCCCGCTGTCCGACGCCGTCCACTCCCCGGGCGTGGGCGCGAACCTGTGGATCGCGGGCCTGGCGGTCAGCGGCCTCGGGACCATCCTGGGGGCGGTCAACTTCACCACGACGATCGCCTGCCTGCGGGCGCCGGGCATGACGATGTTCCGGATGCCGATCTTCACCTGGAACACGCTGGTCACCAGCGTGCTGGTGCTGTTCGCGTTCCCGATCCTCACCGCGGCCCTGATGGCGCTGCTGGCCGACCGCAACCTGGGCGCCGTCGTCTACACGGACGAGAACGGCGGGCCGATGCTGTGGCAGCACCTGTTCTGGTTCTTCGGCCACCCCGAGGTCTACATCATCGCGCTGCCGTTCTTCGGCATCATCACCGAGGTCATCCCGGTGTTCTCGCGGAAGCCGCTGTTCGGCTACAAGGGCATGGTCGGCGCGACGCTGCTCATCGGCGGGCTGTCGATCACCGTCTGGGCGCACCACATGTACGCCACCGGCGCGGTGCTGCTGCCGTTCTTCGCGTTCCTCACCTACCTGATCGCGGTGCCGACCGGGATCAAGTTCTTCAACTGGATCGGCACCATGTGGCGCGGCCAGCTGACGTTCGAGACGCCGATGCTGTGGTCGGTGGGCTTCCTGGTGACCTTCCTGCTCGGTGGGCTCACCGGTGTGCTGCTGGCCAGCCCGCCGCTGGACTGGCACGTCAACGACAGCTACTTCGTCGTCGCCCACTTCCACTACGTCGTGTTCGGCACCGTGGTGTTCGCGGCCAACGCCGGCATCGCCTTCTGGTTCCCAAAGCTGTGCGGCCGGATGCTCGACGAGCGCCTCGGGAAACTGCAGTTCTGGATGACCTTCATCGGCTTCCACGGCACGTTCCTGGTCCAGCACTGGCTGGGCACCGAGGGCATGCCGCGCCGGTACGTCGACTACCTGCCCACCGACGGGTTCACCGCGCTGAACACCGTCTCGACGATCTTCTCCTTCGTCCTCGGCGCCTCCATCGTGCCGTTCCTCTACAACGTGGTGATGTCGTGGAAGTACGGCCGGCTCGCGCTGCGCGACGACCCGTGGGGCCACGGCAACTCGCTGGAGTGGGCCACGTCCTCGCCGCCGCCGCGGCACAACTTCACCGCGATCCCGCGGATCCGGTCGGAGCGCCCGGCGTTCGAGGCGCACTACCCGCACCTGGTCGAGCGGCTGCACGCCGAGGCGCACGTCGGCAAGCGGCAGGAGCCCTACGGCGGTGTCAGCGAGCTGGTCAGCGGCACCGGCCCGCGTCAGGGTCCCAACGACCCCGACTTCACCTGACCCGCCGGCCCGGACGGCGCGCCGGTCCCGGGCCCGCCGGGCGGGCCGGTCAGTCGACGGCCCCGGGGACGACGGCGAACATCCGCTCGCGCACCGTTTCGCGCAGCCGGAGCGTCTGCTCGATCCGGAGGAACTGCTCCTCGGACGCCGGCAGCCCGAACACGTCGGAGAGGAAGCGGGGCAGGTCTGCCCGGTAGTCGTGCTGCGTCGCCCCGAAGGGCCCGGACGTCTGCGCGTTCTTCATGTCCACGAGGCTCTGGAAGAACGTCGTCACCGGCCGCCACCGCATCGCCGGGGGGACGCCGCGGGGACTGCCGTCGGCGACGGGCTCCGGGCGGGGCCGGGCGGGGCCCAGCCAGTCCGGCGGGTACCAGAGCAGGTCCGGGCCGAACCTGGTGACGCCGTCGTTGTCGTGGCTGAGCAGGACGAAGCGGGGCCGACTGCCGCGCTGCTCCACCAGGTCGGCGTACTGCGCGTGGTCGTTGACGACGGCCACGGCGTCGGGGTCGACGTCGAGGCGGTCGCCGCGGGTGACCTCGTGCATCCACCCGCTGCCGTACGGCGTGCCGATCCACAGCGCCCGGTCGATGCCCATCGCGTCGGGCCCGAGCGTGCCCCAGTGCAGGAACACGTCCTGGCTGGTGTGCGCGCCGAGGCTCTCGCCGAACACGACGACGCGCGGACGGGGACCGGGACGCTCGCGGAGACGCTGCAGGATCCGCAGCCACAGCAGCCGGTTCTGCTCCCGTGCCCGGGCGACCATGCCGAGGGACAGCGGCGACGGGCGGCGCGAGTACTGCAGGGCAACGGTGGCCACGTCGCCGAGCGCGAGGTACTGCAGCGCGGCCACGGCGACGTAGTTGACGTAGCCGGTGCCGGTCGGCGAGACCAGGACCAGCAGCGACCGGTCGAACGCGCCGGTCCGCTCCAGCTCCGCCATCGCGAGGTCCACCCGTGCCCGCGGGGTCGGCGCGTTGTCCAGCCCCACGTACACCTGGACGGGGGTGGCCCGGGCGGGCGCGCCCATGACGGTCGGGATCGACAGGTCCGGCACGCCGTCCGGACGGTCCGGGAGTGGCTCGGGGCGGACGGAGGCGAGCGCGTGCAGCCGGCCGTCGCGCCCCATGCCCTCCCACGCGACGAGGCTGCCGGGGCCGCCGCTCACCGTCGGCGGCACCCAGCGGTCGTCCGCGCCCGCCTCCAGCACCGGGACGTCGACCGAGGTCCTCGCCTCGATCCGCCGCATCGCCCGGTGCCAGACCACGGAGGCGGCGAGCGCCATGCCGGCCAGGAAACCCGCGTGGCCCGCCGGCCGCCAGACCTCCGGCGGCCCGGGCAGCACCGCGGCCAGCCGGTGGGCGACGAGGTCGACGAGGGCGTGCTCGCCGTAGGCGACGCCGGCGAAGGAGCCGACGACCCCCGTCGCGACGCCGAGGGACGACAGCGGCGGCGGGGCCTCCGCCCCGGCCGTGTCCGCGGCGTCCTCACCTGCGCGCAGCCGGTCGAGCACGTAGGCGAACGCCAGACCGAGGGGGACCGACAGCGGGACGGAGGCGAGGCGTCCGTGCAGCCGGAGGCGGTCGTCGAGCGCCTGCGCACCGATGCGGGCCCCACCCAGCAGCGCGCTGCCGAACCCCGTGGCACCGAGCCGCCAGGCCGCCTGGCGCAGGACGCCGCGGAGCGGGTCGCCGGCCCGCGGCGGGAGGGCCCGGAGCGCCGCCAGCCCGAGCGGCACGGCCGCGCAGTCGACCGCGATCGTCCCGGCGCCGCGCACCGACGAGGAGGGCGTCTCCCTGAGGAGCAGCCGGGCCGTGGCCTCCAGCGCGTCCTGCGTCCCGGCGGAGAGCAGGTAGTGCAGGCCCGTGGCCAGCCCGGTCACCAGTCCCTGGTCCGCCGCGCTGCGGGAGGAGAGGGAGGGGGCGAACGTCCCGGGCGCCATCGCCGCTGCCACGACCAGACCGACGTCGGGCGCGGTGCTCCTGGCCGTCGGGCCCCCGGTGCGCTGCCGTCCCGACCGTGACCGTCCCGTCCGGGCCCGTGCGCGTGTCATGCCCGCATGGTGGGGCGACGGGGCGGGCCGCGGTTCATCCTCCCGGTAGGAGCCGGGCGATCCGGGAGACTCCCGGAGTCCGTGCACCGACGAGTGGAGCGGGCATGACGGTGGAACCGACGACGAGGCCGTCGGGCGCCGGGACGGACGCCGGCACCGGCCGGCTGCGGCAGCCGCCGGGGGCCGACCCGGTGGCGGCGGAACGGGGGAGGCGACGCGGATGACCCCGTCCGCCGCCCGCCGCGCGCGGTACCGCAGGGTCTCCGGCGAGGTCGTGCTCGTGCTGGCGGCGGTGCGCGTGGCCGACCAGCGCCTGCACCCGCCGTGGTGGGTCCGCGCGCTGGAGGGGACCGGCCTCGTCGCCTGGGCCCGGCGGGAGGGGCTGACCTGGTCGCAGCTCGGGCTGGACCCGGGCCGCGTGCGGGCCGGAGCCCGGTGGGGACTCGGCGCGGGCGCCGTCGTCGCCGGCGCCTACGTGGTCGGCCTGGTGGTGCCGGCCGCCCGACCGGCGTTCCAGGACGTGCGCTACGACCTGGTCCTCCCGGAGGCGCTGGAGAAGGCGATCGTCGACATCCCGTTCGGCACGGTGACGCTCGAGGAGCTCGCCTTCCGGTCGGTCCTCTGGGGTGTGCTCGCGCGGCACCTGCGGCCGTGGCGGGTGCTGGCCACGACCTCGGCGCTGTTCGGGTCGTGGCACGTCCTCCCCTCGCTGGACCTGGGGGAGACCAACCGCGGCGTGTCCGGGGCGGTCGGCGGTGCGGGGAGAGCGGTCGTCGTGGCGGCGACCGTCGGGGTCACCGCGGTCGGCGGGCTGGTCTTCGGTGAGCTGCGCCGGCGCAGCGGCAGCGTGCTCGCCGGCGCGGTCGCGCACTGGGCCACGAACGCCCTCGGGGTGCTGGCCGGGCTGGTGGCCTGGCGCCTGGAGCGGCAGCGGGCGCCGTGGCGCCGCGGACCCCGTGCAGCCTCCGTGCAGGCAGTCGACCCCACCGTCGGCGCCTGACACACCCCACCCGCCGGCGCTCGGGTCGGCCGGCGGTGTACGACGATCACCCCGTCGACCGGCGGCCCCCACCACGCCGGTCGGGAGAGGGGACACCCGTGACCAGCACCCCGGTGCCGCTGTGGCAGGACGAGCCGTACCGCCCGCGGTCCCCGCTGGCGGGGGAGGTGCGGGCGGACGCGTGCGTCGTCGGCGCCGGCGTCGGCGGGCTGGCGACCGCCCGGCGGCTGCTCGACGCCGGCCTGTCGGTCGTCGTGCTCGACCGGAACGAGGTGGCGTCGGGCGCGAGCGGCCGCAACGGCGGCTTCTTCATCGCCGGTGCCGCGCCGATGTACCACGAGACCCGCCGGCTGTGGGGGCGCGAGCGGGCGACGGCGGTGCACGCCGCGACGCTGGCCGCCCAGCGGGAGGTGCTGGAGGTGGCCGAGGCGGTCGGTGCGCGCCCGCACTTCCGGGTCGACGGGCTGCTCCGGCTCGCCGTCGACGCGGCCGAGGCCGACGACGTCCGGGCCAACGCGGCCGCGCTCGCCGAGGACGGCTTCCCCGGACAGCTCGTGGCGGGCGACGACCTCCCCGGCCCGCTCGCCCGGCCGGAGCGGGCCGGACTGCTGTTCCCGCACGACGGGTCGGTGCACCCGGTCCGCTGGCTGCGGGCGCTCGCCGCCGCGCTGGAGGCGCGCGGGGCGCGCGTCTTCGAGCACTCGGCGGTGGTCGCGCCGCCGGCCGCCGAGGGGGACGGCGTCGTCGTGCGGACCGCGGCCGGGACGGTGCGCTGCGACCGGGCGGTCGTGGCCGTCGACGGCGACCTCGCGGCGCTGGTGCCCACGGCGGCGGCCGTGCGCCCGCGGCGGCTCAACATGCTGGCCACCGCGCCGCTCGCCGAGCGGGTCCTGCCGTTCCCGGTGTACGCGCGGTACGGCCACGAGTACGTGCACCAGACGGCGGACGGCCGGATCGCGCTGGGCGGGTTCTCCGACCTCGACGGGGACGCGAGCTGGACCGACCGCGCCGAGGTCTCCGCGCCGGTGCAGGCGCGGCTGGACCGCTGGCTGCGCGAGGAGCTGCGGGTGGACGCGCCGGTCACCCACCGGTGGGCCGGCGTCGTGGGCTTCGCCGAGGACCCCCTGCCCCGGTGCGGGCCGGTGCCCGGCACCGACGGTCGGGTGCTCGCGCTGGGCGGCTACAACGGCACCGGCCACGTGCAGGCGTGGGTCGCCTCCGGCGTGGTGGCGGACCTCGTCGTCACCGGCGCGAGCTCCTCCGCCGGGCTCTACGCCCCCGTCGACGCCTGAGCGCCGAGCAGCCGCCGGTGGACCACGGCGCCGGGGCTGAGGGCGAGCAGGGCGTCGGTGAGCGCGTCGGCCGCGGCGTGCGCCTCGTCGTCGGTCATCGGGTCCAGCACGTCCAGGACGAACAGCGCGCTGGTGGTGGCGGTCGTGATCCGGGTGCGGACGCCCTGGCGCCAGTTCCAGCGGCGGCAGGTGACCCCGGCGTCGTCGCGCCACACCACCTCGCCGGGTTCCGGGTGCTCGACGGCGGGCTCGCCGTCCGCGGTGGTGTCGAAGGGCTCGCTGCCGTCGGCGCGGACCAGCCGCGGCGGGCCGGCGTAGGCGGCGCGGTCCTCCCCGCCGAGCGGCAGCAGGTGGGCGACGGAGACGGCGTTGTAGACGTCGGTGATCCGGTCGATGCGCGGCAGCCCGTCCGGGTCGAGACGGCGCAGCAGCGCCTCGACGCTGGGCCGGGTGCGCTGCGGCTTGGCGCCGAAGGCCCGGTAGGCCTCCCGCCAGGCGGCCGGGTGCGGCAGCTCCTCGGGCCTGCGCCCGTCCAGTCGCGCCCGCGCGGTGGCCTCGGCGGCGGCGAGGACGCGCTCGCTGGCCGCGTCGCCGGGGCCGCCCTGCAGCCCGTCGGCGGTCAGCAGCAGCGCCCGGTAGTCCGGGCGCAGGGCGAGCACGGCGTCGTCGACGGCGGCCGCGGCCAGCCACTCCTGCGGGTCGGTCATCTGCGTCCTCCGGTCACGTCGGGCTGGAACACGGTCAGGGTGAAGCGGGCGGGGCCGGCCGCGTCGGCGGGGGCGGCGTAGCCGTGGGGGACGTCGCCGGCGAAGGCCGCGGAGTCCCCGGCGTCCAGCCGCTCGGTGCGGTCCCCGACGCGCAGGTCGACCGGGCCCTCGAGCACCAGCAGCAGCTCCCGGGTGCCGGCGCTGTGCGGCTCGCTGCCGTGCTCCTCGCCCGGGTGCAGGGTCCAGTCCCACAGCTCGACGACGTCGGGCGGCTCGGTGCCGGCGACCAGCAGTGCCCGCCCGCCGTGCGGGCCGCGCCACAGCACCGGTGCCTCCCCGGCCGTGGTGACGGTCAGGGCGCGGGGGCGCTCGACGTCGACGAGCACGGGCAGGCCGACGCCGAGCGCGTCGCTGATCCGCAGCAGGGTGGCGATGCTCGGGTTGCCCTCGCCGTGCTCGATGGTGATGACCATGCGGCGGCTGACGCCGGAGCGGTCGGCCAGCTCGTCGAGGGTCCAGCCGCGGGCGGTGCGGTGCTGCCGGACACGCCGGCCGATCAGCTCGTTGACCCCGGGCGCCTGCGCCATCCCGCTCCCTCCCCGTACGCTGCCTTCGATAGTGCAACATACTGCACCAGAGGAGGCGGTGTCCGTGGAGCTGCGGGCTGAGACCCGCCTGGCGGTCCTGGGGCGGGGGAGCGGGGCGCCCGGGCAGCCGCTGAACGTCCCGATCGTGCCGGCGTCGAACTTCCGCGCCGCCCCGGCCGGGACGGCGGGGCGGGAGTACTCCCGCGACGACGGCACGCCCGGCTGGGAGGCGTTCGAGTATCTGGTCGGCGACCTCGAGGGCGGCGCCGCGGTGGCCTTCTCCTCCGGGATGGCGGCGATCGCCGCGGTGCTCGAACTGCTGCCCGTGGGGGCGCGGGTGGTGGTGCCCCGGGACAGCTACACCGGCCTGCGCGCCCTGCTCGCGGACGGCGTCGCGGCCGGCGGGCGCTGGGCGGTGCGCACGGTGGACACGTCGGACGCCGGCGCGCTCGCCGCCGCGGCCGGCGACGCGGACCTGGTCTGGCTGGAGACGCCGAGCAACCCGCTGCTCCAGGTCGTCGACGTCGCCGCGGCCGCCGCCGCGAGCGGCGCGCTCGTCGCCGTGGACAACACCTTCGCCACCCCGCTGCTGCAGAACCCGCTGCGGCTCGGCGCCGACTTCGCCGTCCACAGCGCGACCAAGGCGATCGGCGGCCACTCCGACCTGCTGCTCGGCGTGGTGGTGTGCCGCCGCCCGGAGGACCGGGCGCGGTTGGCCCGCCGGCGCGAGGTCGCCGGGGCCACGCCGGGCGCGCTGGAGGCGTTCCTCGCGCTGCGCGGCGCCCGCACCCTCGCCGTGCGGCTGCGCCAGGCGCAGGAGTCGGCGGGGGAGCTCGCCCGCCGGCTGGCCGCGCACCCCGCGGTGGCGCGGGTGCGCTACCCGGGCCTGCCCGGCGACCCGCACGCCGCCCTGGCCGCCCGGCAGATGCGCGGGCCCGGCTCGGTGCTCGCCTTCGAGGTCGCCGACGCCGCCACCGCGGACGCGGTGTGCGCGCACGTCCGGGTCGTCGCGTCCGCCACCAGCCTCGGGGGCGTCGAGTCGACGGTCGAGCGGCGGGCGAAGCTGCCCGGGCAGGAGCACGTGCCGGCCGGGCTGGTGCGCCTCAGCGTCGGGATCGAGCACGTCGAGGACCTGTGGGCCGACCTCGCCGCCGCGCTGGAGGCCACCGCCTGGTACCGGGTACCGCCCGGGGAGGTGGGTACCGGCGGGACGGGTCCAGACCGTGACCCGGCACCACGACCCGGCCGCAGGTCCCCGACGGACCCGGCCGAGGAGTGGAGGGATCCCGTGGCCGACAGTCTCCCGCCGGTGGTCGAGCGCATCCACGAGGAGGTGCTCCGCCGCAACCCTGCGGAGCCGGAGTTCCACCAGGCGGTCCGCGAGGTGCTCGAGTCGCTCGCCGTGGTGCTCAGCCGGCACGGCGAGTACACCGAGATGAAGACCGTCGAGCGGATCTGCGAGCCCGAACGGCAGGTCATCTTCCGGGTGCCCTGGCAGGACGACTCGGGCGAGGTGCAGATCAACCGGGGATTCCGCGTCGAGTTCAACTCGGCGCTGGGTCCCTACAAGGGCGGGCTGCGCTTCCACCCGTCGGTCAACCTCGGGATCGTCAAGTTCCTGGGGTTCGAGCAGGTGTTCAAGAACGCGCTCACCGGCATGCCCATCGGCGGCGGCAAGGGCGGCTCCGACTTCGACCCCAAGGGCCGGTCGGACGCCGAGGTCATGCGCTTCTGCCAGTCGTTCATGACGGAGCTCTACCGGCACCTCGGCGAGTACACCGACGTGCCCGCCGGCGACATCGGCGTGGGCTCCCGGGAGATCGGCTACCTGTTCGGCCAGTACAAACGGATCACCAACCGCTACGAGTCCGGGGTCATCACCGGCAAGGGCCTGGGCTGGGGCGGCGCGCTGGTCCGCACCGAGGCCACCGGCTACGGGGCGGCCTTCTTCGCCGAGGCGATGATGGAGACGGCCGGGGAGTCGTTCGACGGCCGGCGCGTCACCGTCAGCGGTTCGGGCAACGTCGCCGTCTACGCGATCGAGAAGGTCCACCAGCTCGGGGGCACCGTGGTCGCCTGCTCGGACTCCAGCGGCCACGTCGTCGACGAGAAGGGCATCGACCTCGAGGTCCTCAAGCAGGTGAAGGAGGTCGAGCGGGCCCGGATCGGCGAGTACGCCGAGCGGGTCGGCTCGGCGTCGTTCGTGGCCGGCGGCAGCGTCTGGGACGTGCCCTGCGACGTCGCGATCCCCAGCGCGACGCAGAACGAGCTCGACGGCGACGCCGCCGCGGTCCTCGCCCGCGCCGGCTGCCGCTACGTCGTCGAGGGGGCCAACATGCCGGCCACGCCCGACGCGGTCCGGGTGTTCCGCGAGGCCGGGGTCGCGTTCGCGCCCGGCAAGGCCGCCAACGCCGGGGGCGTGGCCACCTCCGCGCTGGAGATGCAGCAGAACGCCTCCCGCGACCGCTGGACCTTCGAGCACACCGAGGCCCGGCTGGAGGAGATCATGCGCGGCATCCACGAGCGGTGCCACGCCACCGCCGAGGAGTACGGCTCCCCGGGTGACCTGGTCCTCGGCGCGAACGTGGCCGGCTTCCTGCAGGTGGCCGAGGCCGTCCACGCGCACGGCCTGGTCTGAGGCGGGGCGAGGGTGACGGCCCGGTCTCCGTTGCCCCCGGGCGAGCGCCGGGTCTAGCGTCCGCGGACGTCAGCACGGGGGACCCGTCCCACCCCTCGGGAGCCTGCCATGCTGGACGACAGCCGCGTCGCGGCGAACATCCCGGCGAGCGACATCGACCGGGCGCGCACCTTCTACGCCGACAAGCTGGGCCTCACCCCGGTCCGCGAGCTCATGGGCGAGGTCCTGGAGTACGAGACCGCCGGGGGTACCCGCTTCGGCGTCTACCGGACCGACTACGCCGGGCAGGCCGGGCACACCATCGCCCAGTTCCACGTCGACGACGTCGAGGCCCAGGTGAAGGAGCTCAAGTCCCGCGGCGTCGCCTTCGAGGTGTACGAGGACATGCCCGGCGTCGAGTGGAGCGGGGAGATCGCCTCGATCCCCGGCATGGGCCGCGCCGCCTGGTTCACGGACAGCGAGGGCAACGTCCTGTGCATCGACCAGGAGGACGGCCGCGCCTGACGCGGGTCACCCGGCAGGACCCCGGGCCGCTCCACCGGGCCCGCGTCCACCGGCCCGGCCCCGGACGCGGCACGGCCCGCCTCCCCGGCAGGGGAGGCGGGCCGTGAGGGGGTCGTGCGTCAGCGCGGGTCGCCGGCCAGCTCCGGCTCGCGCCCGGGCTCCGGGTGCCGCTCCAGCGCGGCGCCCTCGACGTCGAGCACCGGCAGCCAGCGCAGCCAGCGCGGCAGCCACCAGGCGGCCTTCCCGAGCAGCGCCAGCGCGGCGGGCACCAGCACCATCCGGACGACGAACGCGTCGAACAGGATGCCGATGGCGAGCGCGAAGGCGATCGACTTGATCGTCGCCTCGCCGGCCGGGACGAACCCGGCGAAGACGCTGAACATGATCAGCGCGGCGGCGACGACGACCGGGGCGGCCTGCCGGAAGCCGGTGCGGATCGCCTCCAGCGGCGGGGTGCCGTGGCTGTGCGCCTCGTGCATCCGCGACACCAGGAACACCTGGTAGTCCATGGCCAGGCCGAACAGGATGCCGATGACCAGGATCGGCGTGAGGCTCAGCAGCGGCCCGGTGGTGTCGAGGTTGACCACGTCGGCCAGCCACCCCCACTGGAACACCGCCACGGTCGCGCCGAGCGAGGCGCCGATGGTCAGTAGGAAGCCCAGGACGCCGACCAGCGGCACGAGCAGCGACCGGAAGACCAGCACGAGCAGCACCAGCGCCAGCCCGACGACGAGCAGCAGGTACTTCGGCAGCGCCTGGTCCAGGCTCTGCGCGACGTCGACGCTGACCGCCGTCGCGCCGGTGACGTAGGCGTCGACGCCGTCCAGGTCGGCCAGCTGCGCGCGCAGGTCGGCGACGAGCTGCTCGGTGGCCTGCGTGGTCGGGCCCGACTCCGGGATGACGGTGAGCAGCGCGGCGGTGTCGTCGGCGTTCGGGACCGGCGGCGCGACCAGCGCGACGTCGTCGAGGCCGCTGACCGCACCCGCGGCCTGCCCGGCGGCCTCGGCGGCCCGGTCGCCCTCGAAGAGCACGGTGATCGGGCCGTTGAAACCCTCGCCGAAGCCCTCGGCGAGCAGCGCATCGGCGCGGGCGGCGGAGGTCCCCTCGGCCGGCGACTGGATCAGCGTGGTCTGCATGGAGGCGACCGGGATCGCGATCACGCCGAGGCCCACGATGGCCAGCAGCAGCGAAGCCGTGCGGAACCGGGTGACGGTGCCGACCCAGCCGCCGAGGAGGCCCCGCGTGCGGGCCGGCGCCGGGATCCCGCCGGTCGCCGCGGCACGGCGCTTCCGGGGCAGCACCCGGTGCCCGAGCAGGGCGAGCACCGCCGGCACCAGCGTGAGCGCCACCAGCACCGCGACGACGATCGTCGCGGCCGCGGCCAGACCCATCTGGGTCAGGAACGGGATGCCGGCGACGAACAGGCCGGCCAGCGCGATGACGACGGTGAGGCCGGCGGTGACCACCGCGGAGCCGGCCGTGCCGACGGCCAGCCCGATGGACCGGCGGACGTCGGTGCCCCGCAGCAGCTCCTGCCGGTGCCGGGTGACGATGAACAGCGTGTAGTCGATGCCGACGGCCAGGCCGAGCATCGCGGCGAGGATCGGTGTGGTCGAGGACAGGTCGACGAAGCCGGTGGCGATGGTGATGCCGAGGACGCCGACGCCCACGCCGACGAGCGCCGTCAGCAGGTTCATGCCGGCCACCGCGAGCGCGCCGTAGGTGACGGCCAGGACGACCAGCGCGACGACGACGCCGAGGACCTCGGCCGGGCCGCCGACGGCCGGCACCTCCTCCAGCGCCTGCCCGGTGACCTCGACGGTCAGCCCGGTGTCACGGGCGTCGGCGACGGCGTCGCGCAGCGCGTCCTGCTCCTCGGGGGTCACCCCGCCGGCCTCGGCGTCGTAGGTGACGGTGCTGTAGCCGACCGTCTGCTGCGGGTCGACCGACGGCGCGGCGGGGTCCAGCGGGTCGGTCGCGGACACGACGCCGGGCAGCCCGCCCAGCGTGCCGGCCAGCTCGGTGACCGCGGCGGCGTTCTCCGGCGTGGTCAGCGTGGCGCCCTCGGGGGCGGCGACGACGACCCGCGCGGACACGCCGCCGGCGCCCGCGCCGAACTCCTCGCCGATCCGCTCCAGCGCGGTCGTGGACTCCTGGCCGGGGATGGAGAAGCTGGTCGACGTCGGCCCGGAGAGGGTGACCGCGCCGACGCCGCCGGCCACGAGGACCAGCAGCCACACGGCGAGGACGGCGAACCGGTGCCGCGCGGAGGAGGTCCCGAGACGGGACAACAGGACTGCCATGGACGATCAGGCCTCCGCCTGGGTGGGGTGGGAAGGGGTCGCGCGCGGACGGCGGTGGCCGAGCGCGTCGAAGCAGGTCGCGACGACGTACGGCCGCCACGCCGGGGTCAGGTCCGCCTGGCGGGCCGCCAGGGTGAGGACGGCGAGCGCTCCGAGCGCGCCGACCACGCGGACGCACCGCTCGGGTCCGGCGGTCTCCGGGTCGACACCGAAGGCGGCCAGCGCCATCGCGCCGGCCCCCTCGGTGAGCGACCCCTCGGCGCCGGGCTCGCCCTGCGTGGCCGGCGCCAGGAGCAGGGCGACGACGCCGGGGTGGGCCAGGGCGACGTCGACGAGCACCTCGACGGCGCGGCGGTCCCGGGCCGGGCCCAGCGGCAGGTGCGCCACCTGGTCGAGCACCCGCTCGCCGAGCGTCTCCGCCTGCGCGAGCACGGCCTCGTGCAGGGCGTCCTTGCTGGGGTAGTGGTGCAGCAGCCCGGCCTTGGACAGGCCGACCGCGTCGGCGACGTCCTGCACCGACGTCTTGGCGTAGCCGCGCCGGGCGAAGAGGGCGGCGGCGCGGTCGAGGATCCCCTCGTCGATCTGCTGCCGGAACGGTCGGGCCACGGTGCCAGGCTACGGCCGACCGACCGATCCGGTCGGCGGACCGCCCGATCCGGTCGGCGTGGATTCGCTCACAGCGTCCCGCTGGCCGGGAGTCGCTCCCGGCTCCCCGCGTACGCCGGGCGAGGATGACGACATGACGACACGCAGGAGGGTCGGCCCGGCGGACGCGCGCTCGTGGCTCCTCGTCAACGGCGCCCGTCCCGAGCTCTTCGCGGAGCGGTACGCCTCGCGCGCCGACCAGGTGGTGCTCGACATCGAGGACGCCGTCGACCCGGCCCGCAAGGACGAGGCCCGCGCCGTGGTCGTCGACTGGCTGCGGGACGGCGACCGGTCGACCTGGGTGCGGATCAACGACCACTCGACGCCGTTCTGGGAGGACGACGTCGCCGCCCTCGCCGGCCTGCCCGGGCTCGCCGGCGTGATGCTGGCCAAGACCGAGGCCGGCGAGCACGTCACCGAGACCTTCGACCGGCTCGGCGGCTCGACGCCGGTGCTCGCGCTGGTGGAGTCGGCGCTGGGCATCGAGGAGGCGGTGGGCATCGCCCGCGCCCGCGGCGCCTTCCGGCTCGCCTTCGGCAGCGGCGACTACCGCCGCGACACCGGCACCAGCGCCGACGAGCTGGCGATGGCCTACCCGCGCTCCCGGCTGGTCGTGGCCAGCCGCATCGGTGGCCTGCCCGGCCCGATCGACGGCCCCACGGTGAGCACCAGCCACCCGGTGCTGCGCGAGCAGTCGGCGGTCACCGTGACCCTCGGGCTCACCGGCAAGCTGTGCCTGGACCCCGAGCAGGCGCCGGTCATCAACGAGGTGATCAGCCCCGCGCCGTCGGACGTCGCGTGGGCGCTGGACTTCCTCGCCGACTTCGAGGCGCGCGGCCAGGTCATCCGCGACGGCAGCGACCTGCCCCGCCTGGGCCGGGCCCGCAAGATCGAGCGGCTGGCCGAGACCTTCGGCGTCCGGCCCGCCTGATCGGGTCGCCCGTCGGGCGGGTCGTGGTGCCGGGGGCCTCCAGGGCCCAGGATGGGGCTCTCGTCCCGTCCTGAGCAGGAGGTCCCATGACCCGGCAGCTGCCCCGCTCGGCCTCGGTCGTCGTCGTCGGCGGCGGGGTCGTCGGGCTGGCCACGGCGTACGAGCTCGCCCTGGCCGGGGTGCGCGACGTCGTCCTGCTCGAGCGGGACGCCCTCGGGTCGGGCTCGACGTGCCGGGCCGCCGGGGGCGTGCGGGCGATGTTCTCCGACCCGGTGAACGTCGCCCTCGGCGCCCGCAGCCTGGAGACCTTCCGCGACTTCCCGGCCCGCTTCGGCCAGGAGATCGACTTCGCCCCGGTCGGCTACCTGTTCCTGCTCGACGACGCCGCGGCCGTCGCGGACTTCGAGGCCGCGGTCGCGCTGCAGAACGACCTCGGCGTGCCCAGCCGGATGGTCGACGTCGCCGAGGCGGTGCGGCTGTCCCCGATGGTCGACCCGGACGGGCTGCTGGCGGCGGCGTGGTCGCCCACCGACGGGCACTGCACGCCCGAGTCGGTCGTGCTCGGCTACGCCTCCGCCGCCCGGCGGGCCGGGGTGACCGTGCTGCCGCACTGCCCGGCGACCGGCATCGACGTCCGCGAGGGGCGGGTCACCGCGGTCACCACGGCGGCGGGCACGGTCGAGACCGAGGCCGTGGTCTGTGCGGCCGGCCCGTGGTCGGCGCAGGTCGGCGCCTGGGCCGGCGTCGACCTGCCGGTGAGCCCGCTGCGCCGGCAGATCCTGGTCACCGAGCCGGTGCCCGGCCTGGACCCGCACACGCCGTTCACCATCGACTTCGGCACCTCGTTCTACTTCCACCGGGAGGGCGAGGGCCTGCTCATGGGCATGTCCGACCCCGACGAGACCCCCGGCTTCCGGCTCACCCGCTCCGACGCCTGGCTGCCGCGGCTGGGCGCGGCGATCGAGCGGCGGGCGCCCGCACTGGCCGGCGTCGGCGTCGCCAGCGGGTGGGCGGGCCTGTACGAGATGACCCCGGACCACAACGCCCTCATCGGCCGCGCCGCCGACGTCGAGGGCTTCCTGTACGCCACCGGCTTCTCCGGCCACGGCTTCCTCATGGGGCCGGCCGTCGGGGAGGTCGTGCGGGACCTGTACGTCGGCGCGCAGCCGTTCGTCGACGTCTCCGGTCTGGACGTCCGCCGGTTCGCCGGCGCCGGCGTCCGCCCCGAGCTCAACATCGTGTAAGGACCCCCGTGCCCCCACCGCTCGCACCCTCGCGGCGGGCCCCTGCACGGGGGCCGCGACCACAGAAGGAGTACCCCTGTGACCACCCTGCCCACCGCTGGGGACCTCGCGCGCCTGGCGGCCGACGCCGCCGGCCGGTGCGGCGTCGACCTCGACGCGATCGCGGGCGACTTCCCGGTGACCTCCCCGGTGAACGGGCAGCGGGTCGCCTCGCTGCGCCGGGACACCGCGGCCGACGTCGCGGCCGCCGTCGACCGCGCCGGCGAGGCGTTCCGCACCTGGCGCACGGTCCCGGCGCCGGTGCGCGGCGCGCTGGTCCGGCGGTTCGGCGAGCTGCTGCGCGAGCACAAGACCGACCTCGCCACCCTGGTGAGCGTCGAGGTCGGCAAGATCACCTCCGAGGCGGCCGGTGAGGTCCAGGAGATGATCGACATCTGCGAGTTCGCCGTCGGCCTCTCGCGGCAGCTGTACGGCCGCACGATCAGCTCCGAGCGCCCCGGCCACCGGCTGATGGAGACCTGGCACCCGCTCGGCGTCGTCGGCGTCATCAGCGCGTTCAACTTCCCGGTCGCCGTCTGGTCGTGGAACACCGCGCTCGCGCTGGTCTGCGGCGACCCCGTCGTCTGGAAGCCCTCGGAGCTCGCGCCGCTGTCCGCCCTCGCGTCCGCCGCGCTGCTGGACCGGGCGATCGCGGAGACCGGCGCGCCGGAGGGCCTGAGCCAGGTCGTGCTCGGCGGCGCCGACGTCGGCGAGGCGCTGGTGGAGTCGCCCGGGGTGGCGCTGCTGTCGGCGACCGGGTCGACGCGGATGGGCCGGCTGGTCGGGCCGCGGGTGGCCGACCGCTTCGGCCGGTCGCTGCTGGAGCTCGGCGGCAACAACGCCGCGATCGTCACGCCGTCGGCCGACCTCGACCTCGCCACCCGCGGGATCGTCTTCTCCGCCGCCGGCACCGCCGGGCAGCGCTGCACCACGATGCGCCGGCTGATCGCGCACGTCGACGTCGTCGACGCCCTCACCGAGCGGGTCGCGGCCGCCTACCGCCGGCTGCCGATCGGGTCGCCGCTGGAGCCGGGCACGCTGGTCGGGCCGCTGATCCACGACGCCGCGTTCAAGGCGATGCAGGACGCGCTCGAGGCCGCCCGTCAGCAGGGCGGGGAGGTGCTGGCCGGCGGCGGACGGCGCCTGGCCGACGAGGCGCCGGACGCCTGGTACGCCGAGCCCGCGCTGGTCCGGATGCCCGGGCAGACCGACATCGTCCGGCAGGAGACGTTCGCGCCGATCCTCTACGTGCTGCCCTACCGCACGCTGGAGGAGGCGGTGGCGCTCAACAACGACGTCCCGCAGGGGCTGTCGTCGAGCATCTTCACCTCCGACCAGGCCGAGGCCGAGCGCTTCCTCGCCGCCGACGGTTCCGACTGCGGCATCGCCAACGTCAACATCGGCACCTCGGGGGCGGAGATCGGCGGCGCGTTCGGCGGGGAGAAGCACACCGGCGGCGGCCGCGAGTCCGGCTCGGACGCCTGGAAGGGCTACATGCGCCGGGCCACCAACACGATCAACTTCTCCGGTGAGCTGCCGCTCGCGCAGGGGGTCGAGTTCCCCATCTGACGGCGGCGGGGTGACCCGGGCCGGCCGCCCGGGTCACCCCTCGCCGTGGAGGGCGAGCACCCGCGGGCCGAGGGCGTCCAGGGTCAGTCGTGTCCCGTCGACCGCCACCCGGGTGCGGGTCCGCTCGTGCGGCCGGCGGCCGGCCAGCCGCAGGGCGAGCAGGGCGGCGAGCGCGGGCACCCGGTCGCCGGGGACGGCGACGGGGACCCCCGGGAGCCGGGAGACCGGGCCGCTCCACCCCGGGAGCGTGGCGCTCACCAGGCCGGCGACCCGGACGGAACGGCGGAGGGGGTCGGCCAGGAGCAGGTCGAGCACCTCCTCCGGCCGCTCGCGGGCGGTCAGCACGACCGGCGCGCCGGCCCCGGTCACCCGGTGCGGCCAGGCCGCGTCCCCGCTGTCCACCGCGCCCGGGACGGCGTCGCCGTGCACGAGGGTCACCGGACGGCGCCCGTCCGGCGGCGGCACGTGGTCGCCCGTCGCGGGCGGGAGGCCGACCTCGGCACCGGTGTCGGCCGCGGCGGCCTCGACCAGCCGGGTGACCGTGCCGGCCACGGTGGTGCCGCCGGTGGGGCGGCCGACCGTCCACCCGCCGGGGACCGGCCGCACCCGGACACCGCGGGGAGCGGCGGTCCCGACCACCGCGGCCACCGCCGCCCGCGCCGCGGAGGAGCCGAGGACGGGGGAGGCCCAGTCCTCGGCCGTCCCGGCGCCGCACGCACCGCACACCTGGAGACCTCCGTTCGGCCGGACGGGTGGGTCCCCGCCGGCGGCGGGTGGGGGAGCCGGCCGTCAGGCCCGGCGGGGGCGGCGCGCCGTGAAGTCGTCGGCGATCTCGTCGAAGGTCGTCCACCGGACGCCCTCGTGGGCGTTCACGTGCTCGATGAGCCGCTCGAGCATGAGGAGCACCTGCGGCCGGCCGGAGACGTCGGGGTGCACGGTGAAGGTGACCACCGCGTACTCCATCTCCCGGTGGACCCAGTCGAACTGGTCCTGCCACATCTCGCCGAGGTGGCGGGGGCTGACGAACCCGTGGCTGTTCGGGCTGGCCTTGATGAACATCATCGGCGGGAGGTCGTCGAGGTACCAGTTCGCCGGGATCTCGACGAGGTCGGTCTCCCGGCCCCGGACCAGCGGCTTCATCCAGGTGTCGGCCGGCCGGGAGTAGTCGATCTTCGTCCAGCTGTCGCCGACCCGGACGTAGTAGGGCTCGAAGTCCCGGTGCATGAGCGAGTGGTCGTACTTGATGCCGCGCTCGAGGAGCAGCTCGTTGGTGACGGGGGAGAACTCCCACCACGGCGCGACGTAGCCGGTCGGGCGGCGGCCGGCCCGCTCCTCGATCAGCTCGATGCAGCGGTCGAGCACCGCGGACTCCTGCTCGCGGCTCATCGCGATGGGGTTCTCGTGGCTGTAGCCGTGGACGCCGATCTCGTGCCCGGCCGCCACGCAGGCGTCGAACTGCTCCGGGAACGTCTCGATGGAGTGGCCCGGCCAGAACCAGGTGCTCGGCATCTCGTTGCGGCGGAAGAGCTCGAGCATGCGCGGCACGCCGACCTCGCCGGCGAAGATGCCGCGCGAGATGTCGTCCGGCGAGTCCTCGCCGCCGTAGGACCCCAGCCAGCCGCCCACCGCGTCGACGTCGACGCCGAAGGCGCAGAGGATCTCCTTGGGCATGCACCTCTCCTCTCGGGTTCCCCGGACCGCGGCGTGCGGCCGGGGTCGTACCTGGGGCTCGCCGGTCAGCCGGCGGTCCGGGCCCGCCAGCCGGCGCGGACGGCGTCCGGGTCGCGGTCCAGCGCCAGCAGGACGGCCAGCAGCACGCGCGCCTGGGAGGGCCGGAGCAGGCCGGCGGGGAGCGCCCCCGCGGCCTGCAGGTCGGTCCCCCCGCCGTCGCCGTAGAGGGCGGCGACCGGGCCGGCCGCCACCCGCGTCGAGGTGACGACGACGACGCCGGCGTCGGTGAGCTCGCGGACGGCCCGGCAGATGACGGGGTTGGCGTTGCCGGCGCCCGTCGCCTCCAGGACGATCCCCCGGGCGCCGGCCGCGGCGAAGGCGTGCAGCGCGGTGGCGTCGGCATCGGGGTGGCAGGCCACGACGTCGACGCGGATCCCGGCCGGGTCGACGCGGGCGAGGTCGAGGGGAGCGGAGCGGCGGGCCGAGCGCTCCAGGAGGAGGGCGCCATCCCGGACCCAGCCCAGCGGACCCGCGTCCGGCGCGGTGAAGGTGTCGGCCGCCAGCGTGTGACCCTTGCGCGTGCCCCGCGCCGGGAACACGCGCCCGCCGAAGGCGATCAGGACGCCCTGGTCCCGGGCGGCCGGGCTCGCGGCGACGGTGACCGCGTCGGCGAGGTTGCGCGGCCCGTCGCTGTCCGGGGCGTCCGCCGGCCGCTGGGCGCCGGTGAGCACGACCGGCCGGGGGTCGCGGTGGAGCAGGTCGAGGAAGAAGGCCGTCTCCTCGGTCGTGTCCGTGCCGTGCGTGACGACCACCCCGTCGACCTCCGGGTCGGCCAGCTCCTCGGCCACCGCGGACGCGACGGCGTGCATGCGCTCGAGCGTCATCAGGTAGCTGCCGACGCGCAGCACGTCCCGGACCCGCAGGCGGGTGCCGGTGTCCCCGGCCAGCCGGGCGACGAGGTCGGCCCCGCTGTCCTGCGCCGTCGACACCCCGCCCGCGTCGGCGCGGGTCGCGATCGTGCCGCCGGTCGCGAGCACCGTCACGAGCGCCATGGGGACCTCCGGAACGCGGGCGTCGAGAGCGGGACGGGGTGCGCTGACGCCGCCTTCCGGGCGCCGGGACGCGGCGTCAGCGCACACGCGCCGGTGGCTAGACCGCGGTGGCGGTGACGAAGGTGCAGACGCCGTCGCCGGAGGTGGCCCGCTGCCGGATGCCCAGCAGCCACAGCACCGCCATCTCCACGCGGTAGGCCAGCCGCATCGGCCCGGCGTAGAGGGTGTCGCCGGCGGTGGTGACCTCGATCCGGTCGAACCCGGCCAGCCGCACGTGTTCGGTGAGCATCCAGTCCGGCAGCAGGGTGATGTGGCCGGGGGAGTGGTAGTGGCCCGGGCCGAAGATGTAGGGCGCCCCGCGCAGCAGGGTCAGCAGCCGCGAGTGCGGGTGCGTGACGTTCGGTGTGCTCACCAGCAGCCGGCCGCCGGGGCGCAGCAGGGCCCGGATCGAGCGCAGCACCTGCCGCGGGTTCTCCACGTGCTCCAGCGTCTCCACGCACACGACCAGGTCGAAGGGGCCGCGGGTCTCGTCGGTCCAGTCCGGGTCGTCGAGGTCGAGCCGGGCGATCCACTCGTGCGGCGGGTCGAGGTCGGTGGGGACGACGTCGACGCCCACGTCGCGCAGCCGCAGTGCCAGCGCGCCGCAGCCCGAGCCGACCTCGAGCACCCGCCCGCCGTCGGGGAGCAGCGTCCGGGCCAGGCCCGCGGCGTACTCGTGCACGCCGGGGGCCGCGTGGATGCCGTGCCCCTGGTAGGTGCGGACGGCGGGCGTGCGGCGGCCGTCGCGGTGCTGGACGTCGGTCACCCGTCCACCCTGTCATCGCCGCGCCCGTCGCGCAGACGTCACGCCGGCCACCACGGTGTGTCATCGGCGGTCCACCCGTCGGTCACCTCCGTCCTGAGGATGGAGCGGGGCCGGGACCGCTCCCCGCGGCCGGCCCTCCTGTCGCCGCTCCCGAGGAGAGACGTGTCCGGTCCGCACCACCACCACGACCACCCGCACGACCACGGGCACCACCACGAGCCCGCGGCGTGGACGCCCTACAGCGACGTCTCCGTCCCCGACCAGGACCTCTCGCCCGGTGACCTGTCGCGCCGCCGGTTCCTGCAGGCGGCCGGGGTCCTCGGTCTGACGGTCGGCGCGACGGTGGCCGGCGCGCCCCGGACCGCCCAGGCCGCCCCGCGTGCCGGCAGCGGCAGCGCCGCCTCCTACACCTGGCTCAACGGCGACCACCACATCCACACGCAGTACAGCTCCGACGGCCTCTACACGGTCCGCCAGCAGGTGGAGCAGGCCCGGCGCAACGGCGTGCACTGGATGGTCATCACCGACCACGGCTCGGCCACGCACGCCCGCCTCGGCGTCGACCTGGTCAACCCCGACATCGTCGCCAGCCGCCAGGCCTACCGCGACGTGCTGGTGTTCCAGGGCCTGGAGTGGAACATCCCGGCGGCCGAGCACGGCACCGTCTTCGTCGTGCCGAACAGCAACGAGGTCGCCGTCCTGCGGGAGTTCGAGCAGCAGTTCGACGGCTCCCTCGGCAACACGACCGAGGACCGTGCGGTGGCCGGCATCCGCTGGCTCGGCCAGCAGATGACGAACCGCCGCACCTCCAACGCGCTCTTCCTCGCCAACCACCCCGCCCGCAACGGCATCGACTCGCCGCACGAGCTCCGCGCGTGGCGCGACGCCGACCCGCGGATCGCGATCGGCATGGAGGGCGCGCCCGGGCACCAGGCCGCCGGCATCCCGGCGCCGGAGGGCCCGGGCGAGGCGCGCGGCTACTACGGCAACAGCCCCCGCGCCGACAGCTTCCCCGGGTACCCCCTCGAGTCCTACCGGACCTTCGGTGGCTTCGACTGGATGACCGCCAAGGTCGGCGGTGTGTGGGACTCGCTGCTGGCGGAGGGCCGGCCCTGGTGGATCACCGCCAACTCCGACTCGCACTCGGTCTACCGCGACCAGCTCGTCCGTCCCACCGGCGCGGACTCCAGAACGTACTTCGCCGCCAACGGACGCTACGGCGACCCGGTGGACAGCGGCGTCCCGCAGATCGACCGCGGCGACTTCTTCCCCGGCTACTACTCGCGGACCTGGGTGGGGGCGGCCGGCCGCGACTACGGCGCCGTCATGGACGGCCTGCGGGCCGGGCGCGCGTTCGTCGTCCACGGCGACCTCATCGACGCCCTCGAGGTCAGCGTCCGGGGCGACGGCGGCGGCAACGCGCCGGCCACCCTGGGCGAGCAGGTGCGCGTCGGCCGCGGCGAGAACGTGCACGTGCAGATCCGGATCACCCCGCGCCGCCGGCCCAACGCCCACGGCGACGTGCCGGTCCTGCGCCGGGTCGACCTGATCAGCGGCCCGATCACCGGCGCGGTGTCCGACCGGGACACCCAGACGGCGCCGGAGACCGCCGTCGTCGAGTCCTTCGAGGTCCGCGGCAACGGGCAGGTCGTGGTCAACCACGTGTTCCGGCGGGTCGACCGCCCGTTCTACCTGCGGCTGCGCGGGACGGACGGGAACTTCTCGGCGCCCGGCAGCATCGAGCCGCGGCAGGACCCCGAGGGCAACAGCGACCCGTGGACCGACCTGTGGTTCTACTCGAACCCGGTGTTCGTCACCGTTGGCTGAGTCCCCGTCCGGCGACTGCTGGGTCGCCGTCTGCGGCGACACCGGCACCTCGCCGGCCGCGCTGGCCGAGGTCGAGCACCGGCTGCTCGACCTCGGCCGGCGGGTCGGCGCCACCGAGGTGGCGACGCACGTCGTCCGGTCGGCCGGCGGCAACCACTACGCCGGCTCGCTCCGGGCACCCCGCTCGGCGGAGCTCGACGCCGCCGTCGCGGGGTGGGCCCGTCCCAGGGACGCGGTGGTGGTCGCCGGGGACGCGGACACCCCGCCGGCCGGGGACCCCGGCCACGCGGAGCACGCCGCGGGCGCCGGCCGGGCGCACCGGGAGCGGGCCTCCGGCCGGCTGGTCCGCTTCCCCGGCCAGGAGGACCTGCCCGGCCGGCTGCCGCTGGCCGAGCTGACCACCCGGTCGGCGGTGCAGGCGGTCGACCTCGTCGGCGTCGCCGACGACCCGGGTCTGGTCCTTCGGACGCGCGGGCACGTGCGCCCGGAGTACCGCGACGGCGTCCTCGTGCTGCCGGTGTCCCCGTGGGGAGACGGCGAGGTCGTCCCGTTCGAGTCCCCGAGACAGCGGGAGTGCTGCTCGGACCACTGAACCGGCAGGCGTCAGACGGTGACGCCGTGGTGGACGACGCGGCCCTTGCCCGCGCGCTTGGCGGCGTACATCGCCGCGTCGGCGCGGGCCATGAGCTCGTCGGCGCCCACCGCGGCGTCGCCGGCGGCCAGCGCGACCACGCCGGTGCTGGCGCCGACGGCGCGGGTGCGGCCGGCGACGGTGAACGGCACGGCCATCGCCGCCGTGATGCGGGCGGCGGCCTCCAGCGGGTCGCCGCCGTCCTCGAGCAGCGCGGCGAACTCGTCGCCGCCGAGCCGGGCGACCGTGTCGCCGCCGCGCAGCGCGCCGGTGAGCCGCTCGGCGACCCGGAGCAGCAGCTCGTCGCCGGCGGCGTGGCCGAGGGTGTCGTTGACCGTCTTGAAGTCGTCGAGGTCGAGGAAGACGACGGCGACCGGCCGCATGTCCCGGGCGTGCAGGGCCAGGGCGTGCTCGAGCCGGTCGAGGAACAGCGACCGGTTGGCCAGGCCGGTCAGCGGGTCGGAGAAGGCCAGGTGCCGCAGCTGGGCCTCGCGGGCGGCGAGGTCGGCCGCGAGCCGCGCGTTCTCCCGCACGGTCACGTACTGCCGGACCATGAGCGCGGCGATCACCACGGTGGCGGCCAGCATCTCGCCGGGGGACAGCGGCGTGCCGGCGAGGCTGCGCACCAGCGCGGTGGCCAGCGCGACGACGACCGGGACGTAGGGCAGCAGCGACGCCGCGGCACCGGTGCCGCGGACGCCGCCGCTGCGGCCCTCGGGCCGGGCGCCCGCGAGCGCGGTGCGGCACAGCCCGGCCACGGCGAGCAGGACGAAGGCGGCCGTCCAGCCGACATCGGCGGTCCCGCCGTCGTAGGTGCCGGTGGCCGACAGGTAGGTGAACGCGCTGTCGGCGACGGCCAGCGCGGTGACGCCGGCCGCGACCAGGTTCAGCGGCCGGCGGTCGCCGGGGGTGCGGGTGACCAGGAGGACGGCCAGCACGATCAGGACGACGTCGGTGACCGGGTACGCGGCCAGCAGCAGGCGAGCGCCGACGTCGGGACCGGAGTCGTCGCGCAGCACCGCGCCCAGCGCCGTCTGCCAGCTGACCAGGCCGACCGCGCCGGTGGTCATCACCGCGTCGAGGAGCCGCTGCAGGCGGCCGGTCCGCCCGCCGCCGGCCGGGTGCAGGACCAGGGCCGGCACGGCGAACAGGCAGAAGCCCAGGAAGCCGACGTCGGCCAGCGACGGGAACGGCGCCTCGCCGTGGGCGGCGAGGACGGTCCAGTACGCCTGGCCGAGACCCCACGACGTGCAGGCCAGCGCCAGTAGGGCCCAGGCCAGCCGCAGCCGCAGGCCGCTGCTGTGCGCGGCGAACCGCGCGGTCGCGGCGCCGGCGGCGAGGGCGGCCAGCGTCTGCGTCAGGTCCGAGGCGAGCGCGGCGCCGGACGGCCCGAGGACCGTGGTGGTGAGCGTCCCGGCGGCGGCGAGGGCGACGACGAGCGCCGCCAGGCGCGGGTGCGCCGTCGACCGGACCATGCTGCCGCCCTCGTGCTCGGGAAGGGGTTGTCCTCCTCTGCATCGACCGGTCCGGGCCGCGGGTCGATCACCCGGAGGGGGTGGTCAGCGGCTGAACACCGCCGCCTGCTCCGCGCACAGCTCCGCCAGCGCCTGGGGCGCCGACCGGCACAGCCGCGGGAAGGCGAGGAACCCGTGCGGCATGCCGACGTACTCGGTCAGCCGGACGGGCACGCCCGCGTCCCGGAGCACCGCGGCGTAGCGCACGCCGTCGTCGCGGATGGGGTCGTGCTCGGCCACCTGCACCAGCGCCGGGGGGGGGCCCGCGTGGTCGGTGGCGTACAGCGGCGAGGCGTGCGGGTGGTGCGGGTCGCCGTCGCCGAGGTAGTGGTCGCGGAAGGCGAGGCAGTCGGCCCGGGTGAGGATCGGCGCGTGCGCGTTCCCGTCGATCGACGGGCTGCTCATCGTCAGGTCGACCGAGGGGTAGACCAGCCCCTGGTGCGCGATCCGCGGGCCGGAGCGCTCGCGGGCCATCAGGCAGACGACGGCGGCCAGGTTGCCGCCCGCGCTGTCGCCCATCACCGCGACCCGGTCGGGGTCGGCGCCGAACTCGGCGGCCCGCTCCACGACGTCGGCCAGGGCGGCGTAGCAGTCCTCGGCGGCGGCCGGCCAGCGGTGCCCGGGCGCGAGCCGGTACTCGACGGAGACGACGACGGCGCCCACCGTGGCGGACACGCTGCTGCACAGCCAGTCCGCGGAGTCGAGGTTGCCGAGCGTCCAGCCGCCGCCGTGGAGGTTCACGACCAGCGGCAGCGGGCCGGTCGCCCACTCCGGCCGGTAGGTGCGCACCGGCACCTTGCCGACCTCGCCGCGTGCGGTGCCGTCGGTGAGCCGCACGCCCGGTGCCACGCCGCCGAGCAGCAGGTCGGTGACCGGGTTGTGCGGGACGCGCCGCTGCTGCGCCTTCCGCAGCCGCTCGTCGTCCATCCGCGTGATCGACGTCCGCGCGAGCAGCCGGCCCAGCAGCCGCACCCTCAGGTCCATCCGTGCCATGTGTCCTCCTCCGGGTGGTGCCGATGAGTGGTGCGCCGTCCGCCGGTCTCCCCGGCATGACGTACGAGACGGTCGCCTCGGCGGACGGGACCCGCGTCGCCTACGAGGTCTGGGGCTCCGGGCCGCCGCTGGTCACGGTGTGCGGCGCGACCTGCGACCGCGCGCTGATGCGCCCCACGGCCCGGGCGCTGGGGAGCTCCGCCACGACCGTGGCCTACGACCGGCGGGGCCGCGGCGACAGCGGCGACACCCTGCCGTACGCCGTCGAGCGGGAGGTCGAGGACCTCGCCGCGCTGGTCGGCGCGGTCGGCGGGCACGCGTCCCTGTACGGGCACTCCTCCGGCGCCGCCCTGGTGCTGCGTGCCGTCGCCGCGGGGCTGCCGGTGGACCGGTTCGTCCTCCACGACCCGCCGTTCGCCCCCGACGACGCCGCGTTCCGGGAGGAGAGTCGCGCCTTCGCGGTGGAGACCCTGGACCTGCTGGCCGCGGGGGAGCGGGACGAGGCGATGGACCGGTGGTGCCGCGGCACCGGGATGCCCGACGAGGTGGTCGACGCGGTGCGGGCGACGCCGCGGTGGGCGGAGCTGGTCGCGCTCGCCCCGACGCTCGCCCACGACCTGGCGGTGCTCGACTCCGTGGCGACCGGCGGCGCGGTGCCCGAGGACGTCGCCCGCCGCGCGGCACGGCCCGGGCTCGTGCTGGTCGGCGGCGACAGCCCGCCGTTCATGCGGGAGGTGGCCCGGCGGGTGGCGGACCTCCTCCCGGCCGGCCAGCTGCGCGTGCTCCCCGGCTCCGGCCACGTCGTCGCCCCGGAGGTCCTGGCCCCGGTGGTCGCGGAGTTCCTCCGCGGCTGACGTCCCCCGCACCGGTCAGCGCTCGGCGAACCAGGCGGAGCCGAGGCCGGGGACCAGCAGCAGGCCGTCCCGGACCGGCAGGGGACCGTCGCTGCCGTGCACCTGCGCGAACGTGCCGAACCCGGTGACGGTGTCGGCGTCGACCCGCTGCGGGTGCGGCGAGAAGTTGGCCACCCCGACGAACGTCCCGCCGCGCGGGTGCCGCCGCCGCCAGACCAGCACCGCGTCGTTGCCGACGTCGACGACCGCCGACTCCACCCCGCCGCGCAGCGCCAGCAGCGACCGGCGCACCTCCCCGAGCCGGCGGATGCCGGCCCACACCCGGCCCTCGACGGTGGTGGGGTCGCCGCGCCGGGCCGCCGCGGCCCAGTCCATCCGCGGGCGGTGCATCCAGCGGTTGTCCGGCGCCCGCTCGGGATCGGCGAGGTAGGAGGCGTCGTTGCGCAGTGCCAGCTCGTCGCCCATGTAGAGCAGCGGGACGCCGCCGAAGGCGTAGGCGACCGAGTACAGGAGCAGCAGCCGGCGCACCCCGGCGTCGAGGGCGACCGGGTCGTCGCGGTCGAGGGCGTCCTCGATGCCGCACAGCGACGCCGCCGATCCGGAGATCCGCGCGTCGCCGGTGGCCTCGTTCTCCTGGAACAGCGCGCCGCGGGCGAAGGAGCCGGGGAAACGGCCGGCGTAGAAGTCGTTGAGGAACCGGCGGTGGGCGAACCCGTCGAGGCCGACGGCGGCGGCGTCCTCGTCGGTGACCGCCCAGCCGATGTCGTCGTGGCCGCGGACGTAGGTGCACCAGGTGGTCGTGGGCGGGATCGGCCGCATCCGGCGCAGCGCCTGACGGGCCAGCCGGACGTCCTGGGTGGCCAGGCTGCTCCACAGCAGCACCATGAGCGAGTTGTGGTAGGCCAGCTCGCACTCGGGCCGGTAGCGGTCGTGCCCGCCGAGGTAGGCCACCAGGTCGTCGGGGGAGACGATCGCCTCGGCCTTGAACACCACCCCGGGGGCGGCCAGGCGGGTCAGCGCGTGCAGCAGCTGCAGGAGGGTGTGCCCCTCGGGCTGGTTCTGGCAGCTGGTGCCCAGCCGCTTCCACATGAACGGGACGGCGTCCATGCGGAAGACGTCGACGCCGCGGTTGGCCAGCCACGCGATCTCGCCGGCCATCGCCAGCGTCACCTCGGGGTTGGTGTAGTCGAGGTCCCACTGGTACGGCCAGAACGTCGTCCAGACCCAGCCGCCGGCGCCGCCGAGCGCCTCGGGCACCCAGCTGAACGACCCGGGTGCCCGGTCGGGGAAGACCTCGGGGATCGTCGCGTCGTAGGCGTCCGGCAGCTGTCGGTCCGGGAAGGCGGTGTAGAAGCCGGCGTACGCGGGGTCGCCGGCCAGCCAGCCCTGCGCCCAGGGGTGCTCGCGGGCGGTGTGGTTGAGCACCAGGTCGATGCACAGCGCCATCTCCCGCTCGTGCAGCGCGCTCGCCACCGCCTCGAGGTCGGCCATGGTGCCCAGCCGCGGGTCGACGGCGCGGTAGTCGGCCACCGCGTAGCCGCCGTCGTTCTCGCCCTCCCGCGGCTCGAGCAGCGGCATGAGGTGGAGGTAGGTGGTGCCGAGCTCGGCGAGGTGGCCGAGCCGGCCGGGCAGCTCGGCGAGGGTGCCGCAGAACCGGTCGACGTAGCAGACGTAGCCCTGGACCCGCGCCCGCTGGAACCACGCCGGGTCGATCTCCCGCCGCCGGTCGATCCGCCGCAGCGGCTCCGGTCGCTCGGCCGCGGCGGCCAGTGCGGTGCGCAGCCCGCGGGCGAACAGGTCGTCGGCGGCGTCCCCGTAGAGGAGCGCGAGCGGCTCGTGGACGTCGTGGAGGGCCAGGTCGGCGCGGGCGAGGAAGGCGTCGGCCTCGGCCTCGCCCAGGGCGGCGACCGCCTCGTCCACGATCCGCGGCCGCAGGGCCGTCCACGCCCGGCGGGCCTCCGCCCTCAGCTGCTCGGCCCCCGCGCTCACGTGTCCTGCGTAGCGTGTCCGGGCCGCGCGTGCACCCGGGCGGGCGCCGCACCGGCCACCTCGGCGCCGCCGTCGCCGGTGCCCCAGACTGGCGCCCGTGTCCTCCTCCCCGCTCCCGGTGCCGGTCACCCGGCCCGCGGACGCCGCCGACGTCGTGCTCCTCCCCGCCTCCGACGGGTCCCGCTCCGTGACGGCCGGCGACGCGGGAGTCCTGCGGTGAGCCGCGCCCTCGTCCTCGGCGGCGGCGGCATCGCCGGGATCGCCTGGGAGATCGGG
This sequence comes from Geodermatophilus sp. SYSU D01045, assembly GCF_054050295.1. Lineage (NCBI taxonomy): Bacteria > Bacillati > Actinomycetota > Actinomycetes > Geodermatophilales > Geodermatophilaceae > Geodermatophilus > Geodermatophilus sp. SYSU D01045. Next base: position 39,179 of record NZ_JBJGZB010000017.1, on the reverse strand, counting down.
CTGCTGTCCGGGCTGGCCGAGGCCGGGGTCGACGTCCGCGACGCCGACCTCGTGGTGGGCACCTCGGCCGGCTCGATCGTCGGCACGCTGCTGCGCACCGGTCACGACCTGGAGGAGCTGTACGCCGCGCAGCTCGGCCCGGTGCCGGCGACCGAGCGGGCGGTGGCGTTCGACGGCGCCGCCTTCTTCGCCTCGGTCGCCGCCGCGCTGGCCGGTGCGACCGGTGAGCAGGACGCGCGCGCCCGGATCGGCGCGCTCGCGCTGCGCGCGCAGACCATGCCGGAGGCCGAGCGGCGCGCGGTGATCGGCGCGCGGATCGGCTCACCGGAGTGGCCCGCGCAGCGGCTCGTGGTGACCGCCGTCGACACCGCCGACGGCGAGTTCCTCGCCGTCGACCGCGACACCGGCTTCCCGCTGCTCGACGCCGTCGCCGCGTCCTGCGCGGTGCCCGGCGTCTACCCGCCGATCACCATCGGGGAGCGGCGGTTCATGGACGGCGGGATGCGCTCGGCCACCAACGCCGACGTCGCGGCCCGTTGCGCGACGGTGCTCGTCGTCGCGCCGATGGCGGGGATGGCCGGCAGCCCGCTGGGCCCGTCGCTGGACGACGAGCTGGTCACGCTGCGCCGGGAGGGGAAGGCGCACCTGGTGCTCGCGGACGAGGACGCGGTGCGGGCCTTCGGCACCAACCCGCTCGACCCCGCCACCCGGGAGCCCTGCGCCCGCGCCGGCCGCGCCCAGGCCGCCCGCGTCGCCGACGAGGTCCGCGCCTTCTGGGGCTGACGCCGTCCGTCCTCGACCTGGTGCCGTCTCCCGCGGCGCGAGGCGACACAGGTCGACATGCGGCGCCGAGCGGCCTCAGCCGGGCAGGACGCGGACGGCGAGCACGGCGACGTCGTCGTCGGTGCGGCCGGGCAGGGCGCGGGTGAGCAGGCGGTCGCACAGGGCGTCCGCGCTCAGCCCGGACAGCCCGGACAGCGCCTCGGCGGCGGCCGCGAGCCCCTCGTCGATGCCCTGCCGGCCGGCCTCGACCAGCCCGTCGGTGACCAGCAGCAGCGTCTCGCCGGGCGCGATCGCCGCCTCGTGGTCGCGGCGCAGGCCGGGCTCGTCGGTGCCGAGCAGCCGCTCGGGCGGGGTGCGGAGCAGCCGCACCGCGTCGTCGGCGCCGAGCACCAGCGGCGGCAGGTGACCGGCCGACGACCAGCGCAGCAGCCGGCCGGAGCCCGCGGGTGCAGGCTCCAGGTGGGCGACCAGCGCGGTGGCCAGCGTGCCGACGTGCAGGCCGGCCAGCACCCGGTCGACGCGGTCGAGCGTCCGCGCCGGCCCCTCGGGGGAGTCGTAGGCGAGCGTCCGCACCGCGCTGCGCAGCTGCGCCATCGCCGCGGCGGCCTCGACGCCGTGCCCGGCCACGTCGCCGATGACCAACGCCGTCGTCCCGTCGGGACGGGGGAACACGTCGTACCAGTCGCCGCCGACCAGGTGCTGCGACACTGCGGGCCGGTAGCGGACGGCGACCTCGAGGCCGGGCGGCTGCGGCGGCGGGGTGAGCAGGCTGTGCTGCAGCGTCTCGGCGACCCGCAGCTGGCGGCCGTAGAGCCGGGCGTTGTCCAGCGCCAGCGCCCCGCGGCGGGCGACCTCGACGGCGAGCGCGACGTCGTCGGGCCCGGCCGGCGGCCGGTCGCCGCACCGGACGAGGGACAGGACGCCGAACCCCGAGCCACGCGCCTGCAGCGGCACGAACAGGCTCGACCGGGGGTCCAGCCGCTCCCAGGCCGCGCGCACCGGGCCCTCCGGCATCGACTCCGGACCGAGGTCCGCCTCGACGCGGGTCAACTGCACGGGCTCGCCGGAGGCCAGCACCGAGGCGAGCGCCGCCTGGTCGCGCGGGGCGGTGACCCGCCCGGCGAGGTAGGTGTCGACGTCGTCGAGGCGCTCGGGGTCCCGGTGCGCGCGGGCGGAGCTGCCGGGGGCGCCGTCGCCGGCGAGCAGGGTGACCGTGGCCCAGTCGGCGAGGACGGGCACGACGAGGCGGGCGAGCCGGTCGGCGGCGGTGCCGGTGTCCAGGCTCTGGGTCAGGGACTCGGTGACCTCGGCGAGGTAGCGGTAGCGCTCGGCGTCCCCGGTCCCGTCGTCGCTGCTCACCCCGGCTCCGTCCCGGCTCCCCGTCCACGGGGTGCCGGGTACGGAGCGTACGGCAGTCGTCACCACGTCAGCCCCGGCCAGCGCCGCCCGCGGGGCGCCGGCCACGGGCACCACGGCTGTGCGCGGGAGGACCCCGGGCCACACTGGGGGAGGGGACGGGAGGCGGACATGGCGACGGCGAGCATCGGTGCGGCCGACTTCACGACGACGGTGTCCGCGCCGGGCATCGTGCTGGTCGACTTCCGCACGTCACGGTCGGGCAGCAGCCGCGCGTTCACCGCGGTGTTCGACGAGGCCGCGGCGCGGCACCCGGACCTGCGCTTCACCGCCGTCGACACCGAGGCCGAGGCCGCCCTGGCCGCCGAGCTGGGCGTGCGGTCGGCGCCGACGCTGCGGGTCTACCGCGACGGCGTGCTGGTCTTCGCCGAGCCCGGGTGGATCCCGGCGGACTCGGTCGACCTGCTCGTGGACACCGTCCGGGCCCTCGACATGCAGGCGGTGCGGGCGACCTACCCCGAGCCGCTCGACTGAGCCCCGGGGGACGGCCGGTCCCGGGTCAGACCGCCAGGCCGCTGCAGGAGCGGGTGCAGTCGATGCCCCAGACGGCGGCGCCGAGCGCCGTGAAGCGCGCGGTCCGGACCAGCCGCTCGCCGTGGGGTCCGGTCACGATCCGGTCCCCGGCCGGGGACGGCGTCGCGACCGGCCGGGTACCGGGCTGGGTCCCGGGCTGCGTGCCGGTCGCCGGCCGCGTCGGTGCGGACGCGGCGTCGACGTAGGTCAGCCCGGCGGTCAGCACCGTCGAGGTGCCGTCCGGCGCGAACACCCAGACGTCGTAGCTGCCCGCGACCCGGGCCGGCGTCGTGAAGCTCAGACCGGTCGCCGACACCGCGGTCACCGTGGCGGCCGTGGTGGCGCCCACCCGGACGCGGGCGCCCGCCGGGATCGCCTCGCCGGTGACGACCACGCGGGTGCCGCCGGCGGTGCCGACCCGCGCCGGGCTGATCGAGGTCAGCCGGAACGGGCCCACCCGCGGGTAGTCCGTGCGGCCGCCCAGGTCGGGAGCCGGGGCGCCGGGTGCCGGGGCGCCGGGTGCCGGGGTGGTGGGTGCCGGGGTGGTGGGCGCCGGGGTGCCGGGCGCGGGGGTGCCGCTCCCCGGGGCGGGGGTGTCCGGCGTGGACGCACCCGGAGCCGGAGTGCCCGGCGCCGTCGCGCCCGGGGCGGACGCGCCCGGCGTGGAGGCACCCGGCGTGGACGCACCCGGTGCCGGGGTGCCCGGCGCCGACCCGCCCGGAGCCGGGGTGCCCGGTGCCGTCGTCCCCGGACCGGACGTCCCGGGGGTCGGGGTGCCGGGGGTCGGGGTACCGGGGGGCAGGGTGCCGGGGGTCGGGGTGCCGGGGGTCGAGGGTCGCGGCGTCCCGGTACCGGGTGCGGGGGAGCCGGTCCCCGGGGCGGGCGAGCCGGCACCGGGCGCCGGGGACGACGGGGCTGCCGACGACGGGGCCGGCGCGCCGGTGCCCGGGGCCCCGTACGCGACGCCGACCAGCAGCGGGGCCGCGGAGGCCAGGCCGACGTCCACGCCGTCCCGCACCAGCTGCGCGGTGAGCACGTACCGGCCCTGCGCCAGCTCGGTGCTGGGGGTGACCGTCGCCGCGGGACCGGGACGGGAGCCGAGGTCGAACACCACCTGGCCCTCGTCGTCGGTGGTCGCGGTGACGCCGCCGACGGTGACCGGCTGCCGCGTCAGCGCGAAGACCTCGCCGTCGTGCTCCATGCCGAGGCCGAGGCGGACGGAGTACGTGCCGGCCGGCGCGCTGCCGCTGGTGACGACGGTCGGGGCCACCGTGCCCGGCTCGGCGGCCATGCCGGTGAACGTGTGGGTCACCGGGGCCCCGGTCGCGCCCAGCGCCGCCAGCGACAGGCGGCCGCCGGTGACCGACCTCCCGGCGAACGCGGCCACCGGCTGCGCGTCCCGCAGCAGCCGCTGCGCCAGTTCCCCGGCGGGAGCGGTGCGGTCGTGCGCCCGGTACAGCGCGACGGCGGCGGCGACCTGCGGCGCGGCGATCGAGGTGCCGCTGACCGCGGAGTACCCGCCGGTGTTGCTGGGCGCCACCACCAGGTTGCCGGGCGCGAAGACGTCGACCGTGCCGGCCCCGTGGGCGGAGAACGACGCGACGGTGTCGGCCGCGGTGCTCGCGCCCACGGTGAGGACGTTGGGGGCGTTGATGCTCGCCGGGTAGAACGGCGACGTGTCCCGGTCCAGCGCGTCGTTGCCGGCCGCGGCGACGACGACCACGCCCTTGCTGTTGGCGTAGGCGATCGCGTCGCGGAGGATCTGCGCGCCGCCCGGGCCGCCCCAGGAGGCGTTGACGACGTCGGCGCCGTGGTCGGCGGCGTAGCGGATCGCCTGCGCGCCGAGGTACAGGTCGACGCTGCGCCCGCTGCCGATGACCAGCGGCATGACGGTGGCGTCCGGCGCCACGCCGGCCAGGCCCTCGCCGTTGCCCGCACGGGCGGCGGCCGCCCCGGCGACGCCGGTGCCGTGCGAGTTGTCCCCGCCGCCGTTCGTCACGTCGGGGGAGTTCGCGTAGAAGTTCCAGCCGTGGCAGTCGCCGGCGTAGCCGTCGCCGTCGGTGTCGGCCGTCCCGCACGGCTCGTCGGGGTCCGTCCACAGCGCGCCGGCCAGGTCGGGGTGGCTCGCCAGCATGCCGCTGTCGACGACCGCGATGACCGTGCCGCGGCCGGTGCCGGCCTGCCAGCCGGCGGGCGCGCCGACGTCGGCGCCGGCGACCGCGGCCTGGCTGTACGCGTTGCCGCCGGTGTTGGCGAGGTGGTAGCCGAACGAGGCCCAGTACGGGTCGGTGATCTCCCGGCCGAGGGCCTCGCCGGGCACCGACACGGTGACCGCCGCGTCGGGCAGCAGCGCCCGGACGGCGTCGGGGGTGATGCCGTACCCGGCGAGCAGGGCGGTGCCGTCGAACAGCAGCTGCGCGGAGTCGACCCCGGCCAGCTCGTCGAGCGCGGTCAGCGTGGCGGCGTCGATGCCCGCCGGGGCGTCGACGACGAGGCGGGTGCGCCCGTCACCGGCCGGCGCGGGGTCGCCGGCCTCCACCAGCGGCGGGTCGGCGAGCGCGGTGTCGACGGCAGCGGCCCCACCGAAGCCGAGGACGGCCGCGACGACCGCGGCGGTCGCCCGCCCGGCCCGGTTCGCGTGCCAGCCGCCCGGACCCTCCGGTCCTGCAGTCGCCATCCCGCGGCCCTCTCCCCGTCGTCCGTGCGAACGCCGGGAGGGCGCCGCTGACGCCGGGAGCCTCACACGGACCAGTACCGTCCGTATCCGTGTGATGACGGACGGTAGCCCCGAGGAGGGAGAGGGGTCAGCCGGCGAGGACGACGACCAGGGTGCGCGGGCCGTGCACGCCCTCGACCCGCTGCAGCTCGATGTCGCTGGTCGCCGACGGGCCGCTGACCATCGTCAGCGGCGCCACCGGGTCCAGCCGGGCCAGGGCGTCGGGCACGTCGGGCACCACCTGGGCCGTCTCGACCACGCAGACCAGGACGTCGGGCAGCAGCGACAGCGCCCGCCGGCCCGACAGCGGCGACCCGTCGAGGACCAGCGTGCCGGTCTCGGCGATCGCCGTCGCCACGCCGGTCAGGGTCGCGGCGAACGCGGCGAGCTCGACCGCGGGCCGGCCGTCGTCCCCGGCCGAGCCGTCCGGCCGCCACGCGGCCGGCACCCCGGGGGCGACGACGACGCCGGCCGGGTCCCAGCCCGCGCCGAGCGCCGCATCGAGGCCGCGGACGACGGTCGCCGGGACCTCCTCCGGCGCGCACCGCAGCACCGTGGCGCGGTAGTCCTCCACCCGCTCGGCGAGCAGGTCGAGCAGCTCGGCGGCCGGCAGCTCGCGCGGCGCCGGCACCGGCGGGACGGCGACCGACGGCCGGTCGGAGCCCAGGGCCGTCCGGATCCGCCCGAGCACCTCCTCGCGGGCGCTCACCCCCCGTGCTCCTCGGTCCACTGCTGCACGAACGTCCTCCCCGGCGGGGTGGGCAGGTCGCGGGTGCGGGTCCAGGCGCTCGCCGGCGGCGGCAGCATGGCCGGCAGCGTCGGCTTCCCCCGGGCGAACAGCCGGCCGAGCCCGGCGGCGCGCTGGGCCAGGTGCCACAACCGCGGGCTGCTCATCACCCGCGACAGCCCGCGGAAGGCGACCGCCTCCGCCGTCGGCCGCTCCTGCGCCTCGACGTGCTCGGCGCGCAGGTGCACGAGGATCGACGGGATGTCGATGGCCACCGGGCAGACGTCGTAGCAGGCGCCGCACAGCGACGAGGCGTACGGCAGCGAGGCGTTGTCCTCGACGCCGGTCAGCTGCGGGGACAGCACCGCGCCGATGGGGCCCGGGTACACCGAGCCGTACGCGTGCCCGCCGGTGCGCTCGTACACCGGGCACACGTTGAGGCAGGCCGAGCAGCGGATGCAGTGCAGCGCCTCGCGGCCCACCTCGTCGGCGAGCACCGCCGTCCGGCCGTTGTCGAGCAGCACGAGGTGGAACTCCTGCGGCCCGTCGCCGGGGGTCACGCCGGCCCACAGCGAGGTGTAGGGGTTCATCCGCTCGCCGGTGGAGGAGCGGGGCAGCAGCTGCAGGAAGACGCCGAGGTCCTCCCACCGCGGCACGACCTTCTCGATGCCCATGACGGTGATCAGCGTCTGCGGGAGCGTCAGGCACATCCGGCCGTTGCCCTCGCTCTCGACGACGGCGAGCGTTCCGGTCTCGGCGACGGCGAAGTTGGCCCCGCTGACGGCGACCCGCGCGCGCAGGAACCGCTCGCGCAGGTGGGCGCGGGCGGCCATGGCCAGCTGCCGCGGCTCGTCGGTCAGGCCGGGGTCGACACCGGGGATGGTGCGGCTGAAGATCTCGCGGATCTCCGAGCGGTTCTTGTGGATCGCCGGCACGAGGATGTGCGACGGGGTGTCCTCGCCCAGCTGCACGATCAGCTCGGCGAGGTCGGTCTCGACGGCCTCGATCCCGGCGGCCGCCAGGGCCTCGTTGAGGCCGATCTCCTGGGTGGCCATCGACTTGACCTTGACCACCTCGTCGCTGCCGGTGGCCCGCACCAGCTCGGTGACGATGCGGTTGGCCTCGGCGGCGTCGCGCGCCCAGTGCACCGTGCCGCCGCGTGCGGTGACCTGCCGCTCGAGCTCCTCGAGGTGCTCGTCGAGCCGGGCCATGGTGGCGGCCTTGAGCGCCTTCCCGGCCTGGCGCAGCTGCTCCCAGTGCGGCACCTCCGACACGACGGCGGCGCGCTTGCCGCGGATCGTCGTCGTGGCGCGGCCGAGGTTGGCGCGCAGTTGCCCGTCCCGCAGCGCACCCCGCGCCGCCTCGGGGAACGGCTGCGTGCCGCGCAGGTGACCGACGCCACGGGGCGCGGTCGGCAGGCCGAGGAACGTCGTCCCGGAGCGGGGCGCGCCCGGCTCGAGCGGCGTCGGCTCCGAGGGGGCGGCAGAGACGGCCATTCCTGCCGCCCTCAGGCCCGGACCGCGGGGCGGGTGGACTGGGTCGGGCTCACGTCGTCCTCCGTCGAGGCGAGGATCTCGGCCAGGTGCACCGTCCGGGTGCCCGAGCGCAGCCGGGACAGCCCGCCGCCGATGTGCATCAGGCAGGACGCGTCGCCGGCGGTGCACACCTCGGCGTGCGTGGACAGCACGTTCGCCATCTTGTCGGTGAGCATCGCCGTCGAGGTGTCGGCGTTCTTCACCGCGAACGTGCCGCCGAACCCGCAGCAGGACTCCGCGCCGGGCAGCTCCACCAGGTCCAGCCCGCGGACGGCGCGCAGCAGCTGCAGCGGCCGGTCGCCCACCCGCAGCAGGCGCAGCGAGTGGCAGGTCGGGTGGTAGGTGACCCGGTGCGGGTAGTAGGCGCCGACGTCGGTCACGCCGAGCACGTCGACGAGGAACTGCGACAGCTCGTGGGTGCGCGCGGCCAGCGCCTCGGCCTCGGCGGCCAGCCGCTCCTCGCCGGCGCGGCGGGCGACCGCCGCCTGCTGGTGGTGGATCGAGGCCACGCACGACCCCGACGGCGCCACGACCGCCTCCGCGCCGGCGAACGCCCGCACGTGGTTGGCCACGATCGGCACCGCCTCGCGCCGGTAGCCGGTGTTGACGTGCACCTGCCCGCAGCAGGCCTGCGTCGGCGGCACGACCACCTCGTGGCCCAGCCGCTCCAGCAGCCGCGCGGTGGCCATCGCGACCTGCGGCACCACCGTGTCCACCAGGCAGGTGGCGAACAGCGCGACCCTCACGGCGTCCCCTCTCTGTCGCGGAAGACCATGCTCGACTCGCGGACGACGAGCGTCGGCTCGAAGACCTCCTGCACGTGCACGTGCCCGTCGCCACGCGCCTCGTCCAGCAGCAGCTCGGCGGCCCGCGACCCCAGCGCCGCCCGCGGCTTGCGCACCGAGGTCAGCGGCACCGCGGCGGCCGCGGCGAAGTCGATGTCGTCGTAGCCGACGATCGCGAAGTCGTCGGGCACCCGCACCCCCTGGCGGACCATCTCCTGCAGCACGCCGAGGGCCAGCAGGTCGTTGGCGCACACCGCGGCGGTGGGGCGGCGGGCCGCGGGCAGGCCGACGATGCGCGCGGCGGCCTCCCGGCCGCCCGCGACGGTGAGGTGCTCGGGGGAGAGGACCAGCAGCGCGTCCTCGTCGCCGGTGGCCTCCCGGACGGCGGCCACGACGCCGGCGTGCCGCTCCTGCACCTGCGGCAGGCCGGACGCGCCGCCGATGAACGCGATCCGCCGGTGCCCGCGCTCGAGCAGGTGCTCGGCGGCCAGCCGGCCCCCGAGGACGTCGTCGACGGCGACCGCGCACTGGTCGGGGCCGCTCGCGCGCCGGTCGACCAGCACCACCGGCACCCCGCGGCGGCGCAGCGAGTCCAGGTGCGGCGACGGCTTCGCGGTCGGGGTGATGAGCACGCCCTGCACCCGCTGCTCGGCGAGCACGTCGAGGTGGGCGGCCTCCTTCTCCGGGCGGTCGTCGGAGTTGCACAGGATCACCGCGAGGCCGGCCGGGTCGACGACGTCGTCCACGCCGCGCGCGACGTCGGTGAAGAACGGGTTGGCGATGTCGAGGACGACCAGCCCGATGGTCCGGCTGCGCCCGGCGCGCAGGTGGCGGGCCGACTCGTTGCGCACGAAGCCGAGCGCGGCGATCGCCCCGAGCACCCGCTCGCGGGTCGGGCCGCTCACCACGTCGGGGCGGTTGAGGACGTTGCTCACCGTCCCGACCGAGACGCCGGCGTGCTCGGCGACGTCGCGGATGCTCACCGGCACGGCGTCTCCTCGCGGGGTCGGAGTGGGGTGACGGAGGACACCGTCCGGCAGCGATGGTCGTCGGTGGACTGAAACGTGTCAAACACCGGTCACGGGCCCGACACGCGGTGTTGACACGTCTCGAAACGCCTCCCTATGGTCTGCGCCACAGCACGCCTGAATCGTTTCACAACGGAGGTGGTCGTCGTGGACCACGCCTCGGCGCCACCCGCGCCGCCGGCGACCGGTCGGGCACGGGACGGCACCGTGGTCCTGGCCCTCGAGGACGTCGGCAAGAGCTTCGGCGCGGTCGCCGCGCTGCGCGGTGCGCAGCTCGAGCTGCGCGCGGGGGAGGCCCACGCGCTCGTCGGCGAGAACGGTGCCGGCAAGTCGACGCTGGTCAAGATCCTCGCCGGCGTGCACGGCCCGGACACCGGCCGCGTGCTGCTCGACGGGCAGCCGGTGACCCTCGCCGACCCCGCCGCCGCGCGGGCCGCCGGCATCGCGGTCATCTACCAGGAGCCCACGCTGTTCCCCGACCTGTCGGTCGCGGAGAACATCTTCATGGGCCGCCAGCCGCTGCTGTCGGGCCGGCGCATCGACCGCCGCGAGCTCGGCCGCCGCTGCCGGGCGCTGTTCGACCGCCTCGGCGTCGCGCTCGACCCCGACCGCCCGGCGCGCGGGCTGTCGATCGCCGACCAGCAGATGGTCGAGATCGCCAAGGCGCTGTCGTTCGACGCGCGGGTGCTGGTCATGGACGAGCCGACCGCCGCGCTGTCCGGCGTCGAGGTGGAGCGGCTGTTCGCCGTCGCCCGGTCGCTGCGCGACTCCGGCGCCGCGGTGCTGTTCATCTCCCACCGGTTCGACGAGGTCTTCGACCTCTGCGACCGGATCACCGTCATGCGCGACGGGCAGTGGGTCTCCACCGACCCCACCCGCGACCTCACCGTCGACCAGGTGGTCCGCCGGATGGTCGGCCGCGAGGTCTCCTCGCTGTTCCCCAAGGTCGACGTCGACCCCGGCGACGTCGTGCTCGAGGTGCGCGGCCTGACCACCCGCGGCGTGTTCGCCGACGTCTCCTTCGACGTGCGGGCCGGCGAGATCGTCGCGCTGGCCGGCCTGGTCGGCGCCGGCCGCAGCGAGATCGTGCGCGCGGTCTTCGGCGTCGACCACTACGACGCCGGCTCGGTCCGGGTGTCCGGGAAGGCGCTCAGGAAGGGCGACCCGGCCGCCGCGATGGCCGCCGGCATCGCGCTGGTCCCCGAGGACCGCCGCCAGCAGGGCCTGGTCATGGAGCTGTCGGTGGAGAAGAACGCCACCCTCACCCGCCGCTGGAAGCTGGCGCGGGCCGGTCTGCTCAGCTCCCGCGCCGAGCGGGCGCAGGCCGCCGAGTGGTCGAAGCGGCTGCAGGTCAAGGCCGGGAAGCTGTCCGACCGGGTGTCCACGCTGTCCGGCGGCAACCAGCAGAAGGTCGTCCTCGCCAAGTGGCTGTCGACCGAGCCGCGCGTGCTGATCGTCGACGAGCCCACCCGCGGCATCGACGTCGGCACCAAGTCCGAGGTGCACCGGCTGCTCTCGGAGCTGGCCGCCGAGGGACTGGCCGTCGTCATGGTGTCCAGCGAACTGCCGGAGGTGCTCGGCATGGCCGACCGCGTCCTCGTCGTCTCCGAGGGCCGCCTCGTCGACGACATCCCCCGCGCCCGCGCCGACGAGGACAGCGTGATGCTGGCCGCGACCGGCCAGGGCTCCTCGACCGCGGGGGCCGCCCGGTGAGCGCGCCCCTGACCAAGCCCCCCGCCGCGCTGCCGGAGGAGCTGGCCGCGCCCGAGCGCACCGGCCGCCGCGGGTCGGCGCTGGTCCACCGGCTGTTCGTGGTGCGCGAGCTCGGCATCCTCGCCGCGCTGGTGCTGCTCGTCCTCGTGACGGTGATCGCCAACCCGCGCTTCCTGTCGGGGCAGAACGTCCGCGACCTGCTGCTGTCGGCGGCGATCCTCACCGTCCTGGCCGCCGGCCAGACGATGGTGATCATCACGCGCAACGTCGACCTGTCGGTCGGCTCGGTGCTGGGCCTGTCGGCCTACGCCACCGGCACGCTGCTGGTGGTCGCCCCGGGCACGCCGGTGGTCGTCGCGGTGCTCGCCGGCATGGCGGTCGGCGCGGTGTGCGGCCTGGTCAACGGTCTCATCGTGGCCACCGCCGGGGTGCCCTCCCTGGTGGTCACCCTCGGCACGCTCTACGCCTTCCGCGGGCTGGACTCGCTGTGGGCCTCCAGCGCCGACCGGCTGCAGATCAACGCCGCCGACCTGCCCGCCGGGTTCAAGTCCCTGGGCGGCGCCCGGCTGCTCGGCGTCCCGGTGCTGTTCCTCGTCGCCGTGGCCGTCGTCCTGGTCGTCGGCTACTACCTGCGGACCTTCCGCAGCGGCCGCGAGCTGTACGGCATCGGCTCGGCGCCCGAGGCCGCGCGGCTCTCGGGCATCCCGGTCGGCCGGCGGGTGCTCACCGCCTTCGTCGTCAACGGGGCCCTCGCCGGGCTCGCCGGCGTCCTCTACGCCGCGCGGTTCCAGACGCTGGACACCACCGCCGGCACCGGCCAGGAGCTGTTCGTCGTCGCCGCCTGCGTCGTCGGCGGGGTCGCCATCTTCGGCGGCAGCGGCTCGGTCTACGGCGCCGCGCTCGGCGCGCTGCTGCTCACCACGATCGGCACCGCGCTCCCGCAGCTGGGGCTGGACCCGTTCTGGCGGGACGCCGCCGTCGGCGCGCTGATCCTCGCCGCCATCGCTCTGGACCGGGCGCTGCAGCTGCGCCTGGCCGCCCGCCTCCGGGGGAGGAACGCCCGCCGTGACCGTTGAGACCGCTCCCGCCCCGGCCGCCCCGGCCGCCGCGCCGGCCCGCCGCGGGTTCACCCTGCCCGGCGGCAGCGTCATCACCACGTTCCTCGTGCTGTTCCTGGTCATCGCCTCCGTCACGGTCGAGGGCTTCGCCAGCACCCGCAACGCCGGCTTCCTGCTGCTCGACGTCGTGGTCATCGCGCTCATCGCGCTGCCGCTGACGCTCGTGGTGATCACCGGCGAGATCGACCTGTCGGTGGCCAGCACCGTCGGCCTGTGCAGCGCGGTCATGGGCCAGCTGTGGGTCGCCGGGCTGCCGCTGGAGGGGATCATCCCGCTGGTCCTCGTGCTCGGCGGCGTGCTCGGCGCGGTCAACGGCTTCCTCGTGACGAAGCTGGGGCTGCCCTCGCTGGCGGTCACCATCGGCACGCTGGCGCTCTACCGCGGCCTGGCGTTCGTCGTCCTGGGCGACCAGGCGGTGGCCGACTTCCCGCGCGCCTGGACGACGTGGGCGATCAGCTCCATCGGCTCGACCGGCATCCCCACCGTCGTCGTCCCGCTGCTGGTGCTGGTCGCGATCACCGCGGTCGTCCTGCACGCCACCCCGATCGGCCGCTCGCTGTACGCGATGGGCAACAGCGAGGACGCCGCCCGGTTCAGCGGCATCGACGTCGGCCGCACCAAGCTGTGGCTGTTCGTCGCCACCGGCGTGATCAGCGCCCTCGGCGGCGCCTACTGGACCCTCCGCTACGGCAGCGCCCGCGCCGACAACGCCACCGGCCTGGAGCTGCAGGTCATCGCGGCGATCCTGCTCGGCGGCGTGTCGATCTTCGGCGGCAGCGGCGGCCTGCTCGGCGTCATGGCCGGCGCCCTGCTGCTGGCCTCGGTCCGCAACGCGCTGCAGCTGGTCAACGTGCCCTCGGACGTCCTGAACATCGTCACCGGCGTCCTGCTGATCACCGCCGTCGTCGCGCCGCAGGTCGCCGCCCGGGTCAGGGGCCGGCGCCGACGGCCGGCCGCCACCTGACTTCCCCTGCACCAGAACCGCACCACCGCACCACCCGACCCCACCCACCCGAAGAGAGGGACCCCGATGTCGCTGTTCCTGACCAGCCGCCGCCTGCGCGGTGGCCTGACCGGCGTGGCGGTGGCCGCCGTCGTGCTCACGACCGCCGCCTGCGGCGGGACCACCCGCGGCGAGGACGAGGGGAGCAGCGGCGGCGACGACGCCGCGGGCGCCTCCGCGAACCCGGACGCCGAGATCCCCGCGGACCTCGCGATCGCCTTCCTGCCCAAGCAGCTGAACAACCCCTACTTCGACGTCGCCGCCACCGGCTCCGAGCGCGCCGTCGGCGAGGTCGAGGGCGAGTTCAGCCAGGTCGGCCCGTCGGAGGCCAGCGCCTCCTCGCAGGTCAGCTACATCAACACGCTGACCCAGCAGGGCGCCGACGTCATCCTCACCTCGGCCAACGACCCCAACGCCATCTGCAGCGCCCTGGACCAGGCCCGCAGCGGCGGCGCCAGCGTCGTCACCTTCGACTCGGACACGAACCCCGAGTGCCGCGACCTGTTCATCAACCAGGCCACGGCCGAGGGCATCGCGCAGACCCAGATCGACCTCATGGCCGAGCAGATCGGCGGCGCCGGGCAGGTCGCCATCCTGTCCGCGACGGCGAACGCCACGAACCAGAACGCCTGGATCGAGCTCATGACCGAGTACGCCGCGCAGGAGTACCCGGACATGGAGATCGTGACGACGGTCTACGGCGACGACGAGGACGAGAAGTCCTTCCAGGAGACCCAGGGTCTGCTGCAGACCTACCCGGACCTCAAGGGCATCATCTCGCCGACCACCGTGGGCATCTCCGCCGCGGCGCGCTACCTGTCCGGCTCCGAGTACAAGGGCCGGGTCGCGCTGACCGGCCTGGGCACCCCGAACCAGATGCGCGAGTTCGTGCAGGACGGCACGGTGACCGCCTTCGCGCTGTGGAACCCCGAGGACCTCGGCTACCTGGCCGCCTACGCCGGCGCCGCGCTGGCCGCCGGCCAGATCACCGGCGAGGAGGGCGAGACCTTCGAGGCCGGTGACCTCGGCGAGTACGAGGTCGGCGCCGACGGCGTCGTCGTCCTCGGCGAGCCCACCGTGTTCAACGCCGACAACATCGACGACTTCGACTTCTGAGTCGTCGCACCCGGTCCCGCCGCCGGCCCCGGCGGCGGGACCGGGACCCCCGCAAGGAGACCCCGTGCCCCGCGCCTGCTTCACCCTCCAGGTCCGCCCGGACCGGCTCGCCGAGTACCGCGAGCGGCACGCCGCCGTCTGGCCGGAGATGCTGCGCGCCCTGCGCGACGCCGGCTGGGGCGCCTACCAGCTCTACCTGCGCGAGGACGGCCTGCTCGTCGGGGTCGTCGAGACCGACGACCTCGCCGCCGCCCAGGCCGCCGTCGACGCCACCGACGTGAGCGCCCGGTGGGAGGCCGAGATGGCTCCCTTCTTCGCCACCGGCGACGGCCGCGGCAAGGCCTCGCTCGACCTCGTCTTCGACCTCGACGCCCAGCTCGCGGCGCTGGGGTCGCCTGCATCCGCCCCGAACGGAGACCCCTCGTGACCGACCCCGGCACCCCCGATCGCAGAGCCCGTGCCCTCGCCGCGCTGGCCGAGCAGACCATCGAGCTGCCCTCCTGGGCGTTCGGCAACTCCGGCACCCGGTTCAAGGTCTTCGGCCAGCCGGGTGTCGCCCGCGACCCGTTCGAGAAGATCGAGGACGCCGCCCGGGTGCACCGGTACACCGGCGCCGCGCCGCGGGTGTCGCTGCACATCCCCTGGGACCTCGTCGACGACTTCTCCAAGCTCGCCGCGCACGCCGCCGACCTCGGCGTCTCGATCGGCGCGATCAACTCCAACCTGTTCCAGGACGACGACTACCGGCTCGGGTCGCTGACCCACCCGGACAAGGCCGTGCGGGACAAGGCGATCGCCCACCACGCGCAGTGCGTCGACGTCATGCGCGCCACCGGCTCGACCGACCTCAAGCTGTGGCTGCCCGACGGCACCAACTACGCCGGCCAGGACGACCTGCGCGCCCGGCAGGACCGGCTCGCCGACTCGCTCCAGCAGGTCTACGCGCTGCTCGACCCCGGCCACCGGCTGCTGCTCGAGTACAAGTTCTACGAGCCCTACTTCTACGCGATGGACATCCCCGACTGGGGCACCTCGCTGCTGCACTGCCTGGCCCTCGGCGACCAGGCGACGGTCGTGCTCGACACCGGCCACCACGCGCCGGGCACCAACATCGAGTTCATCGTCATGCAGTTGCTGCGGGTGGGCCGGCTCGGCGCCTTCGACTTCAACTCCCGCTACTACGGCGACGACGACCTCATCGTCGGCTCGGCCGACCCCTTCCAGCTGTTCCGGATCATGAACGAGATCGTGGCCGCCGACGCGCTGCGCCCGGAGTCGCGGGTCAACTTCATGCTCGACCAGTGCCACAACATCGAGCCGAAGATCCCCGGCCAGATCCGCTCGGTGATGAACGTGCAGGAGGCCACGGCCAAGGCGCTGCTGGTCGACCGCGAGGCGCTGGCCGCCGCGCAGCAGTCCGGTGACGTGCTCGCCGCGCACGGCGCGCTGAACGACGCCTTCGCCACCGACGTCCGCCCGCTGCTCGCCGAGCTGCGCGAGTCGAAGGGCCTCGACGCCGACCCGTACGCCGCCTACGCCCGCTCCGGCCACCAGGAGCGCATCGCCCGCGAGCGCATCGGCGGCACCCAGGCCTCCTGGGGCGCTTAGTCCCCGTGCCCTTCCGCGGAAGTGCACCTCCGTCCCGCGGGCTCTCGGTGCGGAGAGCCCACCCCTCTCCGACAGGAACGGCCATTTCTGCCATCACCGGAAGGAAGCACCCCCGTGACCAACCCCGTCGTCCGTGAGCTGCTCGAGCGCAGCAACCGGCTGGGCGCCGACCCGCGCAACACCAACTACGCCGGCGGCAACACCTCCGCCAAGGGCACCGAGACCGACCCGGTGACCGGTCAGCCGGTCGAGCTGCTGTGGGTCAAGGGCTCCGGCGGCGACCTCGGCACGCTCAAGGAGGCCGGCCTGGCCGTGCTGCGGCTGGACCGGCTGCGCTCGCTGGTCGACGTCTACCCGGGCGTCGACCGCGAGGACGAGATGGTCGCCGCGTTCGACTTCTGCCTGCACGGCCGCGGCGGCGCCGCCCCGTCGATCGACACCGCCATGCACGGCCTCGTCGACGCCGCGCACGTCGACCACCTGCACCCCGACTCCGGCATCGCCCTGGCCACCGCGGCCGACGGCGAGGCGCTGACCCGCGAGTGCTTCGGCGACCGCGTCGTCTGGGTGCCGTGGCGCCGCCCCGGCTTCCAGCTGGGCCTGGACATCGCCGCGATCAAGGAGAAGAACCCGCAGGCCATCGGCTGCGTCCTCGGTGGACACGGCATCACCGCGTGGGGTGCCACCGCCGCGGAGGCCGAGGCGAACTCGCTCGACGTCATCCGGACCGCCGAGCGCTTCCTCGCCGAGAAGGGCGAGGCGGAGCCGTTCGGCGCCGTCGTCCCCGGCTTCGAGGCGCTGCCCGAGGCCGAGCGCCGGGCCAAGGCGGCCGCGCTCGCGCCGGTGATCCGCGGGCTGGCGAGCACCGACAAGCCGCAGGTCGGCCACTTCACCGACTCCGACGTCGTGCTGGAGTTCCTGTCGCGGGAGAAGCTGCAGCCCCTCGCCGCGCTGGGCACCTCCTGCCCGGACCACTTCCTGCGCACCAAGGTCCGGCCGCTGGTCGTCGACCTCCCGGCCACGGCGCCGCTGGAGGACATCGTCGCGCGGCTCGAGGAGCTGCACGGGGAGTACCGCGCCGAGTACGCCGCCTACTACCAGCGGCACGCGACGCCCGACTCGCCGGCGATGCGCGGCGCCGACCCGGCGATCGTGCTGGTCCCCGGCGTCGGCATGTTCAGCTTCGGCGCCGACAAGCAGACCGCGCGGGTGGCCGGCGAGTTCTACGTCAACGCCATCAACGTCATGCGCGGCGCGGAGGCCGTCTCCGCCTACGCGCCGATCGACGAGAGCGAGAAGTTCCGCATCGAGTACTGGGCGCTGGAGGAGGCCAAGCTCCAGCGGATGCCGAAGCCCAAGCCGCTGGCCACGCGGGTCGCGCTGGTGACCGGCGCGGCGAGCGGCATCGGCAAGGCGATCGCCGTGCGGCTGGCGGCCGAGGGCGCCTGCGTCGTCGTCGCCGACCTGGACCTGCAGAAGGCCACCGACGCCGCGGCCGGGATCGGCGGCCCCGACGTCGCCGTCGGCGTGGCCGCCGACGTGTCCGACGCCGAGGCCGTGGCCGCCGCGTTCCGCGAGGCGGTGCTCGCCTTCGGCGGGGTGGACCTCGTCGTCAACAACGCCGGCCTGTCGATCTCCAAGCCGCTGCTGGAGACCACCGAGCGCGACTGGGACCTGCAGCACGACGTCATGGCCAAGGGCAGCTTCCTCGTCTCCCGCGAGGCGGCCCGGATCATGATCGACCAGGGGATGGGCGGCGACGTCGTCTACATCTCCTCGAAGAACTCCGTGTTCGCCGGGCCGAGCAACATCGCCTACTCCTCGACCAAGGCCGACCAGGCCCACCAGGTCCGGCTGCTGGCCGCCGAGCTCGGCGAGCACCAGATCCGGGTCAACGGCATCAACCCCGACGGCGTCGTCCGCGGGTCGGGCATCTTCGCCGGCGGCTGGGGCGCCCAGCGCGCCGCCGTCTACGGGGTGCCGGAGGAGGAGCTCGGGCAGTTCTACGCCCAGCGGACGCTGCTCAAGCGCGAGGTGCTGCCCGAGCACGTCGCCGACGCCGTCTTCGCCCTCACCGGCGGGGAGCTCACCCGCACCACCGGCCTGCACGTCCCGGTCGACTCCGGGGTCGCCGCGGCCTTCCTCCGCTGAGCGGGCGGCGGAAATGGCCATCTCCGCCGCCAGGGAGCTGTCCCTCGCGGCCGTCGACCTGGGCGCCTCCAGCGGCCGGGTCATGGCCGCGAGGGTCGGCCCGGGGCGGCTGGACCTGACCGAGCTGCACCGGTTCCCCAACCGGCCGGTGCGCACGGCGGGGACGCTGCACTGGGACGTCCTCGGCCTCTACGCCGGCGTGCTCGACGGGCTGCGCGCGGCCGGCCGGGAGGCCGACGGGCTCGACGGCATCGGCATCGACAGCTGGGCGGTCGACGTCGGCCTGCTCGACGCCGACGGCGCGCTGCTGGGCAACCCGGTGCACTACCGCGACGCCCGGCACGAGACCGCCGTGCCGGCGGTGCACGCCGTCGTCCCGCCCGACGAGCTGTACCGGGTCAACGGGCTGCAGCACCTGCCGTTCAACACCGTGTTCCAGCTCGCCGCGATGCGGGGGACGGCGCGGTTCGCCGCCGCCCGGCAGGCGCTGCTCGTCCCGGACCTGCTCGCGTACTGGCTCACCGGCGCGCGGGTCGCGGAGGTCACCAACGCCTCCACGACCGGGCTGCTCGACGCGACGACGCGGCAGTGGGCGACCGGCCTGCTCGACCGGCTGGAGCTGCCGCGGGACCTGCTCGCGGACCTCGTGCAGCCCGGCGAGGAGATCGGCCGGCTCACCGCGGACGTCCGCGCCGAGACCGGCCTGGGCGAGGTGCCGGTGCTCGCCGTCGGGTCGCACGACACCGCGTCCGCGGTGGCCGGGGTCCCGGCGCGCGGTGACCGGTTCGCCTACGTCTCCTGCGGCACGTGGTCGCTGGTCGGGGTGGAGCTGGAGAAGCCGGTGCTCACCGAGGCCGGCCGGACGGCGGGCTTCACCAACGAGCTCGGCGTCGACGGCACCGTGCGCTACCTGCACAACGTGATGGGGCTCTGGCTGCTGCAGGAGTCGCTGCGGACCTGGGCCGCGGCCGGGCTGCCGGCGGACCTGCCCGAGCTGCTCGCCGCGGCCGCGCCGGTGCCGGCGTTCACGGCGGTGGTCGACGTCGACGACCCGCGGTTCCTGCCGCCCGGCGACGTGCCCGCCCGCATCGCGCAGGCGTGCGCCGAGACCGGGCAGACGCCGCCGCAGAGCCAGGCCGAGACGGTGCGTTGCATCGTCGACAGCCTCGCGCTGGCCTACCGGCGGACGGTGCGGGCGGCGGTCGGGCTGTCCGGGCGGGACGTCGACGTCGTCCACCTGGTCGGCGGGGGAGCGCGCAACGCGCTGCTGTGCCAGCTCACCGCCGACGCCTGCCAGCGGCCGGTGCTCGCCGGCCCGGTGGAGGCCGCGGCGCTCGGCAACACGCTGGTGCAGGCCCGCGGGCTCGGCGCGCTGGAGGGCGGCCTGGGGGAGATGCGCCGGCTGCTGCGCACCACGCAGGCGCTGGTGGAGTACCGGCCGTCGGGGTCCGACGCCGGCTGGGCCGCCGCCGAGGCGCGCATCGCCCGCTGACCGCGGCGCCGGCCCTTGCCCGCGTCCCGGCCGGGCGCGGACCATCGGCGCACGCACCCGACGGCGTCGAGGAGGGGCCGTGACCCAGCCGGCTGAGCGGACCGACGGCGACTACGGCTACGACATGGCCCACGAGGCCGCCGGCGGGGCGGGGCCCGCGCCGGTGCCCCCGGTGGGCGCCGAGCCGGCCGACCGGACCGGGCACGACCCCGGCGGCGACTACGGCTACGACGAGGTGCACACCGCCTGACGTCCTGCCGGCGCTCGTGCTCTGCCCCCACCGGCGGGGCAGAGCACGACCGCGCGCGGGAGAGGTCAGCCGCCGGCCTGGCGCAGCAGCGCGTCGCGCTCGTCACCGTCGTCGCGCAGCGGGCGGGCCGCGGTGTCCACCTCCTCGACGGCGTCCTGCGGGTCGACCGGCTCGGGCAGGGTGCGGAACCGCTCGCGCGGGTCCTCGGGGGCGGTCACGCCCGCAGCATCCCGCGCCGGACCGGCTACAGCGAGGGCACCCAGCGCGCCGGGCGCTTCTCCCGGAACGCGGCGATGCCCTCCTGGCCCTCCTCCCCGGCGAAGGCCCGGGCGGAGAGGTCCAGCAGGTCCTCGAACGAGCCGCGCAGCCCGCCGGCCCGCAGCAGCCGCTTGGTCTCCGCCAGCGCCCACGGCGACCCGGCGGCCAGCGCCAGCACCTGCCCGTCGACGGCGGCGTCGACCTCGTCGTCGGGTGCGACCAGGTCCACCAGCCCGCCGGCCGCGGCGGTGGTGGCGTCGAACACCTCGCCGGTGAGCATGAGCCGGTGCGCCGCGTGGGGCAGCATCCGCGGCAGCACGACCGCGGAGATCACCGCGGGCACCAGCCCGAGCCGCACCTCCGACATCCCGAACGTCGCCGAGGACGCGGCCACCACGACGTCGCAGGCGGCGGCCAGACCGACCCCGCCCGCCCGCGCCGGCCCGCGCACCGCGGCCACCACCGGCTTGGGCGCGGTCCAGACGGTCCGCAGCAGGTCGGGGAGCTCGCGCACCCCCTGGTCGCCGGCACCGGCACCGGCGGCCTCGGACAGGTCCATCCCCGAGCAGAACACCCGCCCGGTGTGGTCGAGCACGACCACGCGCACCGCGTCGTCGGCGAGCGCGGCGTCGAGGGCCTCGCGCAGCTGTGCGCGCAGCGCCCGGGAGAGCGCGTTGCGGTTGGCGGGGGAGTCCAGCACCAGCCGGGCCACGCCCCCCGCGACGGTCACCTGCAGCAGCCGGTCCTCGCCCACCCGGGCATCCTGCACCGGGGTGGCGGGGCCGCGGCACACTGGGAGCAGATGACCACCACCCTGCCGCTGCTGCCGGCGCGTCCGCCCGCGGACGACGACCTGCCAGCCGGTGCCCGCGAGCACCTGACGACGACGCCGTTCGGGCTCTACGTGCACGTGCCGTTCTGCGCCACCCGCTGCGGCTACTGCGACTTCAACACCTACACCTCCGACGAGCTCGGGCCCGGCGCCAACCGTGCCGAGTACGCGGGCACCGCGATCGCCGAGCTGCGCCGCGCCGCGCGGGTCCTGGGCCCCGACCTGCCGACGGTCTCCACCGTCTTCGTCGGCGGCGGCACCCCGACGCTGCTGCCGGCCGACGACCTCGCCGCCGTGCTGGCCGCCGTCCGTGAGCTGTTCCCCGTCGCCCCCGACGTCGAGGTGACCACCGAGGCCAACCCCGAGTCGGTGACGCCGGCGTCGCTGGCCACCCTGCGCGCGGCCGGCTTCACCCGGCTGAGCCTCGGGATGCAGTCCGCCGCCGAGCACGTGCTCGCGGTCCTCGACCGGCGGCACACCCCCGGGCGCGCCGTGCAGGCCGCGCGGGAGGCGGTCGCGGCCGGCTTCCAGCACGTCAACCTGGACCTGATCTACGGCACGCCGGGCGAGACCGACGCCGACTGGGCCGCCTCCCTCGACGCCGTCCTCGACGCGCCGGTCGACCACGTCAGCGCCTACGCGCTGATCGTCGAGGACGGCACCCGGCTGGCCCGGCGGATCGCCCGCGGCGAGCTGCCGATGCCCGACGACGACGTCCTCGCCGACCGCTACGTGCAGGCCGACACCGTGCTGCGCGGCGCCGGGTTCGACTGGTACGAGGTGAGCAACTGGTCGCGGGGCGACGCCGCCCGCTGCCGGCACAACGAGCTGTACTGGGCCAACGCGAACTGGTGGGGGATCGGCCCGGGCGCGCACAGCCACGTCGGCGGCGTGCGCTGGTGGAACGTCAAGCACCCCGCGGCCTACGCGCAGCGGCTCTCGGCGGGGGAGAGCCCGGCGGCCGACCGCGAGGTGCTCGAGCCCGCCGACCGCGCGCTGGAGACGGTCATGCTCGGCCTGCGGCTGCGCGACGGGCTGCCGCTGACCGCGCTGTCCGACGCCGGCCGGCTGCGCGCCGCCGAGGCGGTGGTCCGCGGCCTGCTGGAGCCCGGCGCGCACGAGGCGGGGCGTGCGGTGCTCACCGACCGCGGCCGCCTGCTCGCCGACGCCGTCGTCCGGGACCTCACCGACTGACGGGTGTCACGGCGGGACGGCGACGTCCGGCAGGTCCGGGACCGGGACCGGCAGGTCTACGGTCGGGCGCCGTGGACGCCCACTCCCGGTGGCGGCAGATCGGCTGGTCCCTGCCCTGGCTGCTGTTCCAGGTCTTCCCCCTCGCCGACCTGCTGACCACCGACCGGCCGACGGCGGTCCGGGTGGTCGCCGGCGCCGCGCTGCTGGGGTTCACCGCCGTCTACCTCGACGTCTTCCGCCGGTCGTTCGGCAGCTGCGACCCGGCCGGGTCGTCCGGCCGGCTGGCGGTGGTCGCCGCGCTCGGGACCGGCCTCGCCGTCTGGCTGGGCCCGGCGTGGGCGGGCCTGCTGATCTACGTGTCGGCGGCCTCGGCGGCGGCGCTGCCGCGGCGCTGGGTGTGGCCGGCGGTGCTCGCCGCCGCCGCGGTGTGCGCCGGGGTCGTCGCGGCCGACGGCCAGTTCGCGAACCTCTTCATCCTCCCGGTGATGTGCGTGCTCACGGCGTTCGCGATGCGCGGCACCCGCCACCTGGTCGAGGTCAACACCGAGCTCGTCGCGGCCCGCGAGGAGCTGGCCCGCAACGCCGTCGCCGAGGAGCGGCTGCGCTTCGCCCGCGACCTGCACGACCTGCTCGGCCACAGCCTGTCGCTCATCGCGCTCAAGAGCGAGCTCGCCGGGCGGCTGGCGGAGGTCGACCCGGCGCGGGCGCGCACCGAGATGGCCGACGTCGAGGCCGCCGCCCGCCGGGCGCTGGCCGAGGTCCGCGACGCCGTCAGCGGCTACCGCCAGGTCAGCTGCGCGCAGGCGCTGGCCGAGGCGCGCGCGGCGCTGTCCGGCGCCGGGATCGCCGCCCGCCTGCCGGCCCGGGTGCCCGCGCTGCCCGGCCCGGTCGACGCCGCCCTGGGCTGGGTGGTCCGCGAGGCGACGACGA
Organism: Geodermatophilus sp. SYSU D01045; assembly: GCF_054050295.1. Taxonomy (NCBI): domain Bacteria; kingdom Bacillati; phylum Actinomycetota; class Actinomycetes; order Geodermatophilales; family Geodermatophilaceae; genus Geodermatophilus; species Geodermatophilus sp. SYSU D01045. The sequence goes on along the minus strand of NZ_JBJGZB010000017.1, from coordinate 16,011 downwards.
ACGTGCTGCGGCACAGCGGCGCCCGGACGGTCACCGTCACCCTCGCCGACGACGGCGCCGACGCGGTGCTCACCGTCAGCGACGACGGCCGCGGCCCCGCCGACGACACCGCGCCCGGCTCCGGGCTCACCGGCCTGTCCGAGCGGGTGGGCGCGCTCGGCGGCCGGCTCACCGGCGGCGCCGGGCACGACGGCGGCTACGAGCTGTGCGCGGTCCTGCCGCTGGTGCCGGTCCCCGCCGCGGCGGTGGCCCGGTGATCCGGGTGCTGGTGGCCGAGGACCAGTCGATGGTCCGCGGCGCGCTGCGGGCGCTGCTGGAGCTGGAGCCCGACATCACCGTCGTCGCCGAGGTGGGCCGGGGCGACGAGGTGCTGGCCGCCGCCCGGGAGCACCGCCCGGACGTCGCGCTGCTCGACATCGAGATGCCCGGGCGGGACGGCCTGGAGGCCGCCCGCGAGCTGGCCGCCGAGCTGCCGGGCGTGCGCGCCGTCGTCCTCACCACCTTCGGCCGGCCGGGGTTCCTGCGCCGCGCCATGGAGGTGGGTGCCGCGGGCTTCCTGGTGAAGGACGCGCCGGTCGCGGAGCTCGCCCGGTCCATCCGCGCCGTCGTCGCGGGGGAGCGGGTGATCGACCGGGAGCTGGCCGCCGCCGCGCTGGCGATCGGCGCGACGCCGCTGTCCGCGCGCGAGGCCGACGTGCTGCGCGAGGCCGCCGACGGCGCCACCGTCGCCGACGTCGCCCGGCGGCTGTTCCTGTCCGAGGGCACGGTGCGCAACTACCTGTCCTCGGCGATCGGCAAGACCGGTGCCCGCACGCGGGTGGAGGCCGCCCGCGTCGCCGCCGACAGGGGCTGGCTGTGAAAGGACCCCCTCGCCCCCACCCCTCGCTCCGCTCGGGGCGGGCCCCTGCGAGAGGGCCGCCTGAGACGAGCGAGCCGGACCGACTAGAGCTCCAGTTTCATCCCGACGTGCGAGGCCACGAAGCCCAGCCGCTCGTAGAAGCGGTGCGCGTCGGTGCGGCGGGTGTCGGTGGTGAGCTGCAGCAGCGCGGCGCCGCGCCGGCGGGACTCCTCGGCGCACCACCGCAGCAGCGCCTCGCCGAGTCCCCGCCCGCGGGCGGGGGCGGCCACCCGCACGCCCTCGACCTGCGCGCGCAGCGCGCCGCCACGGGACAGCCCGGGCAGGAACGACAGCTGCAGGGTGCCGACGACGGCGCCGGCGTCCTCGGCCACGACCAGCAGGTGCGCGGGGTCGGCGTCGACGGCGGCGAACGCCCGCTCGTACGGCGCGGGGTCGGCCGACTCCCGGGTCGCGCCCAGCGGGTCGTCGGCCAGCAAGGCCACCACCGGGGGCAGGTCCGCGACGGTCGCCTCCCGCAGCAGCACCCCGCCGTCGAGCCGGACCGGCTCCATCAGGCCAGGTTCGCGGGCATCAGCGCGTCGAGGTCGAGCACGCGGACGTGGATGACCGAGCGCTGCTGCAGGGCCGCCCGCAGCGCGCGGTGCAGGCCGTCCTCGAGGTAGAGGTCGCCGTGCCAGTGGACGGCGTGCGGGAAGAGGTCGCCGTAGAAGGTCGAGTCGTCGGCGAGCAGGGTGTCCAGCGCCAGTTCGCGCTTGGTGGTGACGAGGGTGTCGAGCCGGATCTGCCGGGGCGGGATCATCGCCCAGTCCCTGGTGGACAACCCGTGCTCGGGATAGGGACGCCCGCTCCGCACCGCTTTGAAGATCAGGGACCCGACCTCCGTCCGAAAGCTGCCCCGTACCGGCACCGACGCGTCCGAGCCTATCGGCCTGCCGCCTGCCGTGCCGGGCACCCACCGGGGTGGTGGACCCCGTCACGTCCGCGACGGAACCGCTCCCTGGTCGTATGCTGGATTGGCACTCGGTCCGTGCGAGTGCCAGCCCGGCCGGGACGTCCGGCGGGTGGGCCGGAGCCTCCCGGGGCTCCCCGCACGGCGACGTCGACCGGTTCGGGGAGGTGTCACCGTGGCGCACGACGAACGGCGCCTGCAGGTCCTGCGGGCCATCGTGCAGGACTTCGTCTCCACCAACGACCCCGTGGGCAGCAAGGCCCTGGCCGAGCGGCACGACCTCGGGGTCTCGCCGGCGACCATCCGCAACGACATGGCCGTCCTCGAGGAGCAGGGCTACATCACCCAGCCGCACACCAGCGCCGGCCGGGTGCCCACCGACAAGGGCTACCGCCTGTTCGTCGACCGGCTCTCGGCGGTCAAGCCGCTGTCGCCCGCCGAGCGCCGCGCGATCGAGCGGTTCCTCGACGGCGCGGTCGACCTGCACGACGTCCTCGGTCGCACGGTGCGCCTGCTGGCCCAGCTGACCCACCAGGTCGCCGTCGTCCAGTACCCGACCCTGTCGCGCAGCGCGGTGCGCCACCTCGAGGTGGTGCAGCTGACCGGCGCGCGCCTGCTGCTGGTGCTCATCACCGACACCGGCCGCGTCGAGCAGCGGGTCGTCGACTGCCCGGTCGACGTCGGCCGCGACGACGTCGCCGACCTGCGCGCCACGCTCAACGCCGCGTTCACCGGCGCCCGGCTCGCCGACGCCGGCAGCAAGGTCCCCGACCTCGTGGAGACCGCGCCGGAGCACCTGCGGGCGCTGGTCGCCGCGGTCAGCGCCGCGCTGATCGAGACCCTGGTCGAGCCGGGGGAGGACCGCCTCGTCATCGGCGGGACGGCGAACCTGGCCCGGGTCGCGCTCGACCCGGGCAGCCTCCGCCCGCTGCTGGAGGCGCTGGAGGAGCAGGTCGTCGTCCTCAGGCTGATCAGCGAGGTCGACAACAGCGGCGCGGTGCTCGTGCGCATCGGCGAGGAGAACGCCCACGAGGCGCTGGCCGGTGCGTCGGTCGTCTCGGTGGGGTACGGCACCGGTGACCGGGCGCTGGGCGGGCTGGGCATCGTCGGCCCGACCCGCATGGACTACCCAGGCAACATGGCCGCGGTGCGAGCCGTGGCCCGTTACGTCGGCCAGTTGCTGGCCGGGAGCTGAGGTCTCGACCCCCCATGGCAACCGACTACTACGGCGTGCTCGGGCTTCCCCGGGGCGCCTCCGACGCCGACATCAAGAAGGCCTACCGGCGGCTGGCGCGCGACCTGCACCCCGACGTCAACCCCGACCCGGAGGCCAAGGAGCGCTTCCAGGAGGTCAGCCGGGCCTACCAGGCGCTGACCGACCCGGACAAGCGGCGCATCGTCGACCTCGGCGGCGACCCGTTCGACAGCGGCGCCGGCGCCGCTGCGGGCTCCCCGTTCGGTGGGGCCGGCTTCGGCGGGCTCGGCGACATCATGGACGCCTTCTTCGGCGGCGGGATGGGCACGCGCGGGCCGCGCAGCCGCGTCCGCGCCGGCGACGACGCCCTGATCGCGCTGGAGCTCGACCTCGAGCAGACGGTCTTCGGCACCACCGAGACGATCACCGTCGACACCGCCGTCCTGTGCGGCACCTGCGCCGGCGCCGGCACCGCGCCGGGCACCCACCCGACCACCTGCGCCACCTGCTCGGGCCGCGGCGAGGTGCAGAGCGTGCAGCGCTCCTTCCTCGGCCAGGTCGTCTCCAGCCGGCCGTGCCCGACCTGCGCCGGCACCGGCCAGGTCATCCCCGACCCCTGCCCCGAGTGCGGCAGCGAGGGCCGGGTCCGCTCCCGGCAGGACATCCAGGTCAAGGTGCCCGCCGGCGTCGAGGACGGCATGCGCATCCGGCTGACCGGCCGCGGCGAGGTCGGCCCCGGCGGCGGCCCCGCCGGCGACCTGTACGTGGAGATCCGCGAGCGCCCGCACCCGGTGTTCACCCGCGACGGCGAGGACCTGCACTGCCACGTCGCGCTGCCGATGACGGCCGCGGCGCTGGGCACCACGCTCCCGCTGACCCTGCTCGACGGCGAGGACACCGACGTCGACGTCCGTCCCGGCACCCAGGCGGGCACCGTGCTCACCCTCCGCGGCCAGGGCGCGCCGCGGCTGCGGGCCACCGGCCGGGGCAACCTGCACGTGCACGTCGACGTCCAGACGCCGACCCGCCTCGACGCCGAGCAGGAGAAGCTGCTGCGCGAGCTGGCGGTGCTGCGCGGCGAGGACCGCCCCGGCCCGGCGGAGACCCACGGCGGCTTGTTCTCCCGGGTCCGGAACTCGTTCAAGTGAGCGTCCCGGCCCCTGACGACGCCCGGCCGGCCCTCGACGGCTCCCCGCTGTTCCTGCTCGACGAGCTGCCGGGTGCCGACGAGGTGCTCGTCGGCGGCGCCGAGGGCCGGCACGCCGTCGACGTACTGCGGCTGACCGCCGGGGAGGCGGTGCGGGTCGGGGACGGCCGTGGCGCCGTCGTCGAGGGCACCGTGCTCGACGCCGGGCCGGCCGGGCTGCGCGTGCAGGTCACCGCCCGCCACGACGTGCCCCCCGCCGAGCCGGAGTTCGTGCTGGTCCAGGCGCTGCCCAAGGGCGACCGCGGCCCGCTGGCCGTGGAGCTGGCCACCGAGCTCGGCGTCGACCGGGTGGTCCCGTGGGCGGCCGCGCGCTGCGTCACCCGCTGGCGCGAGGACCGCGTCGAGAAGGGCCTGGCGAAGTGGCGGGCCGCGGCGCGGGCGGCGGCCAAGCAGTCGCGGCGGCCCCGGGTCCCCGAGATCGGCGACCTCATGACCACCCGGCAGGTGTGCGGCGAGCTCGCCGACGTCGACCTCGCGCTGGTGCTGCACGAACAGGCCCGCCGCCCCCTGGCCGGGGTGGACGTCCCCGCCAGCGGCACGGTCGCCGTCGTCGTCGGTCCGGAGGGCGGGCTCACCGACGGCGAGGTCGTGGCCCTGCGCGCGGCCGGTGCCCAGGCGGTGCGGCTCGGGCCGGAGGTGCTGCGGACCTCCACCGCCGGCGCCGCCGCGCTGGCCGCCCTGTCGGTCCGCACCCGCTGGGCCTGAGGGCGCGCACCTCCGCGGGAGTGCCCGCCTCCTCCTAGGGTCGGCGGCGTGACCGACTGCCTCTTCTGCCGGATCGTCGCCGGGGAGATCCCGGCCGACGTCGTGCACGACACCGACCGCACGCTGGCCTTCCGGGACGTCAACCCGCAGGCGCCCACGCACGTGCTGGTCATCCCCAAGCAGCACCACGCGACGGCGGGGCTGCTCGTCGGCGCCGACCCGCAGCTGCTCGCCGAGGTGGTGGCCGCCGCGCACGCGGTGGCGATCCAGGAGGGGCTGGCCAGCGAGGACGGCACCGAGCCGGGCTACCGGGTGGTGGTCAACACCGGCCCGCAGGCCGGGCAGACCGTCCACCACCTGCACCTGCACGTCCTCGGCGGCCGCGACCTCCGCTGGCCCCCGGGCTGAGCCCGGCGGGCCGCCTGGCAGGGTGGCCGGCATGACCGACGCCGGCAGCGCCGCCCCCGTCCGGATCGAGCGGGACGGCGACGTCGCCGTCGTCGTGCTGGACGCGCCGCCGCTCAACCTGTTCGACGAGTCGGTGTTCGCCGCCTTCGAGCAGGTCGTCGCCGAGCTGGTCGCCCTCACCGAGCCCGGCCGGCCCGACCGCGCCCGCGCGGTGCTGCTCGAGGCCCGCGGGAAGGTCGTCTCCGGCGGCGTCGACGTGCACGCCTTCCGGGAGATCGCCGAGGGCCCCGCCCCCGCCCAGGAGGGCACGGCGCTGTGGGCGCGGCTGCTGCGCATCGCCCAGACGCTGGAGGACCTGCCCGTCCCCACCGTGTTCGCCGCGCACGGGCTCACCCTCACCGCCGCGTTCGAGCTGGCGCTGGCCTGCGACGTGCTGCTGGCCGCCGAGCGCGCCTCGTTCGGGCTGGTGGAGATCGTCGTCGGGCTGACCCCGTCGATGGGCGGGCCGCAGCGGCTGGCCGAGCGGGCCGGGCCGGCGCGGGCGAAGGAGCTGGTCTTCACCGGCGAGCGGTACCCGGCCGCGGTGCTGGAGCGGTGGGACGTGGTCAACCGGGTCCTGCCCGACGACGGCTTCGCCGAGGCCGCCCGCGCCTACGCCCGCCGGGTCGCCGCCGGCCCCACGCTCGCGCACGCCGCCACCAAGCGCCTCGTGACGACGGCGGTGCGGCACGGCGCGCGGGCCGCCGACGAGATCACCCCGCAGGTCTCCGGGGCGCTGTTCGCCACCGACGACCTGCGCGGCGCCGTCGCCTCCTTCCTGGCCGACGGGCCGGGGAAGGCCACCTACTCGGGGCGGTGACCTGCGCGCGGGCGCGGGTTCCCGGTGGCCGGGCGCGGGTAGAGTCGAGGCGTTCAGTCCCCGTGCCAGGAAGGCAGGGTCGAGGGTTCTTGCCCGACACCTCCCCGAACGTCCCCGTGCCGGGCGCCCCCACGTCCCGCGAGGCCTCCGCGCAGGCCGTCGCCGCGGACAGCGCCAGCACCCTCGCCGGCGCCACACCCGCCGCGGTCCGCGCCACCATCACCGTCCCGGACTCCGTCTCGATGGTCGCCCTGCTCGGCTCCGGTGACGAGCTGCTCCGGCTGGTCGAGTCCGAGGTCGAGGCCGACGTGCACGTCCGCGGCAACGAGATCGCCGTGACCGGGCAGCCGGCCGACAACGCCTTCGCCGTCCGCGTGTTCGACGAGCTCATCGCGCTGATCGGCACCGGCCAGGCGCTGCGCCCGGACTCGGTGCGCCGGGTCATCGGCATGCTGCGCAGCGGCGGCTCCGAGCGGCCGGCCGACGTCCTCAGCCTCGACATCATCAGCCGCCGCGGCCGCACGATCCGGCCCAAGACGCTGAACCAGAAGCGCTACGTCGACGCGATCGACGCGCACACCGTCGTCTTCGGCATCGGCCCGGCCGGTACCGGCAAGACCTACCTGGCGATGGCCAAGGCGGTGCAGGCGCTGCAGACCAAGCAGGTCAACCGGATCATCCTCACCCGCCCCGCGGTCGAGGCCGGCGAGCGGCTGGGCTACCTGCCCGGCTCGCTCAGCGAGAAGATCGACCCGTACCTGCGCCCGCTCTACGACGCGCTGCACGACATGGTCGACCCCGAGTCGATCCCGCGGCTCATGCAGTCGGGCACCATCGAGGTCGCGCCGCTGGCCTACATGCGCGGCCGCACGCTCAACGACGCGTTCGTGATCCTCGACGAGGCGCAGAACACCACCGCCGAGCAGATGAAGATGTTCCTCACCCGGCTCGGCTTCGGCTCGAAGATCGTCGTCACCGGTGACGTCACGCAGGTCGACCTGCCCGGCGGCGCGCAGAGCGGCCTCAAGGTGGTGCGCGAGATCCTCGACGGCATCGACGACGTGCACTTCGCCAACCTGACCAGCTCCGACGTCGTCCGCCACCGGCTGGTCGGCGACATCGTGGACGCCTACGAGCGGTGGGATGCCGCCCACCAGCAGGGTGCCGGCCGTCCCGCCGGGCCGGCCCGGCCCGCGCGGCCGACGCGCCGGCAGGGGAGCTGAGCGCCGTGCCCGTCGAGGTCGCCAACGAGTCCGAGATCGCCGTCGACGAGGCGGAGCTGACCGGCATCTGCCGCTACGTCCTCGCCGAGATGGGCGTCAACCCGATGGCCGAGCTGTCGGTGCTGTGCGTCGACCCGGACTACATGTCCGTGCTGCACGAGCGCTGGATGGGGGAGAAGGGCCCGACCGACGTCCTGGCCTTCCCCATGGACGAGCTCGACACCGCCCGGCCCGACGACCCCGAGCCCGGCCCCGCCCTGCTCGGCGACGTCGTGCTGTGCCCCTCGGTCGCCGTCCGGCAGGCCCGCGCCGCCGGTCACTCCATGGACGACGAGCTGCTGCTGCTGGCCACCCACGGCGTGCTGCACCTGCTCGGCTACGACCACATGGAGCCCGAGGAGGAGCGGGAGATGTTCGGCCTGCAGACCCGCCTGCTGGAGGGCTGGCGCTCCGCCCCGCGGCAGCCGGTCACCGGGGAGCCGGCCGAACGGGGTCCCGGGACGCGGTGACGCGATGAGCGCCGGTGCGGTCACGCTTCTGGTCGTCGCGATCTGCCTGGTGCCGCTGGCCGGGCTCTTCGGCGCCATGGACGCCGCCCTGCAACGGGTGTCCCCGGCGCGGGTCGAGGAGCTGCGCCGCGACGGCGTCCGGCGGGCGGCCACCCTGGAGCGGGTCCTCGACGATCGCGCCCGCCTGGTGGCGCTCCTCCTGCTGCTGCGGATCGTCTGCGAGATGGTCGCCGCGGTGCTGGTCGCGGTGCTGCTGGTCCGGGCGCTGGGCATGGGCTGGCAGGCGGTGCTCGCCGCCGCCGGCGTGATGACCGTCGTCAGCTACGTGCTGGTCGGCGTCGGGCCGCGGACGCTGGGCCGCCAGCACGCCTACCCGCTCGCGCTGGCCACCGCCGGGGTGGTGCGGCTGCTGGGCCGGGTGCTCGGCCCGGTCGCGACGCTGCTCATCCTGATCGGCAACGCGATCACCCCCGGCCGCGGCTACCGCGACGGCCCGTTCTCCACCGAGGTCGAGCTGCGCGAGCTGGTCGACCTGGCCGAGGAGCGCGGCGTCGTGGAGTCCGGCGAGCGGAACATGATCCACTCAGTGTTCGAGCTGGGCGACACCATCGCCCGCGAGGTCATGGTGCCGCGCACCGACGTCGTCTGGATCGAGCGCACCAAGACCGTCCGGCAGGCGCTGGCCCTGGCGCTGCGCAGCGGGTTCAGCCGCATCCCGGTGATCGGCGAGAACGTCGACGACGTCGTCGGCGTCGTCTACCTCAAGGACCTGGTGCGCCGCTCGCAGAACCTCGGCGAGGGCCGCGGCCCGCGGGTCGAGGAGCTCATGCGGCCGCCGGCGTTCGTGCCCGAGTCCAAGCCGGTCGACGAGCTGCTGCGCGACATGCAGGCCCGCCGCATCCACATCGCGATCGTCGTCGACGAGTACGGCGGGTTCGCCGGGCTGGTCACGATCGAGGACATCCTCGAGGAGATCGTCGGGGAGATCGCCGACGAGCACGACGCCGTCCAGCGGCCGCCGGTCGAGCACCTCGACGACGGGTCGGTGCGGATCACCGCCAGGCTGCCGGTCGAGGACCTCGCCGAGCTGTTCGACGTCGAGCTGCCCCGCGACGACGACGTGGAGACCGTCGGCGGCCTGCTCGCCCGCGAGCTCGGGCTGGTGCCGATCGAGGGCTCGGCGGCGGAGGTCGCGGGCCTGCGGCTGGTCGCCGAGAGCACCGGCGGGCGGCGCAACCGGATCGACACGATCCTCGTGTGCCGGGTGCCCGACGCGGACCCCGAGCACCGGTCCGGGGCCACCCGGGCCGAGGTCCCGGCCGCCGTCGAGAACTGACGTGGAAAGCTGACCCCCCGTGCCCGACCTGCAGCCCGAGGACGCCAAGCTCGTCACCCTCGCCCGCTCCGCGCGCGGCCGCACCGGTGCCCCGGAGGGCGCGGCGGTGCGCGACACCGACGGGCGCACCTACGTGGCCGCCAGCGTCGCCCTGCCCTCGCTGCGGCTGTCCGCGCTGCAGGCGGCCGTCGCCGCAGCGGTGTCCAGCGGCGTCGAGGGCCTGGAGGCGGCGGCGATCGTGTCCGACGCCGACGCCGTCGAGCAGGAGGGCCTGGCCGCCGTGCACGACCTGACTCCGTCGGCCCCGGTGCACCTCGCCGGCCCCGACGGGGTGCTGCGCGCCACCTCGTGAGCACGCCGCCCCTGTCACCCTCCGGTGGGAGACTGGGCCGGTGAGCACGCCGGACCAGCCGTACCGCAGCGGCTTCGCCTGCCTGGTCGGCCGGCCGAACGCGGGCAAGACCACGCTGACCAACGCCATCGTCGGCGAGAAGGTCGGCATCGTCAGCAACCGGCCGCAGACCACCCGGCACGCCATCCGCGGCGTCGTGCACCGGCCCGGCGGGCAGCTCGTGCTCGTCGACACCCCGGGCCTGCACAAGCCGAAGAGCCTGCTCGGCCGGCGGCTCAACGACGTCGTCCGGGACACGCTGTCCGAGGTCGACGTCGTGGTGTTCTGCATCCCGGCCGACCAGCCCGTCGGCACCGGTGACCGGTTCATCGCCCGCCAGCTGAAGGAGGTCACGGCGCCGGTGGTCGTCGTCGTGACCAAGACCGACGCCGCGTCGAAGAAGCAGGTCGCCGAGCAGCTCGTGGCCGCCAGCCAGCTGGTCGAGGCCGCCGAGGTCGTGCCGGTCAGCGCGGTGGAGGGCGACCAGGTCGAGCTGCTGGAGGACCTGCTGGTCGGCCTGCTGCCCGAGGGCCCGCCGCTGTACCCCGAGGAGCAGACCACCGACGAGGACACCGACCGCCAGATCGCCGAGCTCATCCGGGAGGCGGCGCTGGAGAAGGTGTTCCAGGAGGTGCCGCACTCCCTCGCGGTCACCGTCGAGGAGCTGAACCGCCGACCCGACCCGAAGCGGGAGGGCGCGGAGCTGGTCGAGGTGCACGCGCTGCTGCACTGCGAGCGCCCCAGCCAGAAGCCGATGCTGCTGGGCAAGGGCGGGTCGGTCATCAAGGCGATCGGCACCGAGGCCCGCGCCGGGCTCGAGCAGCTGCTCGGCGCCCGGGTCCACCTCGACCTGCACGTGACCGTCCTCGGCGAGTGGCAGGACGACCCGAAGAAGCTGAACAGGCTGGGCTATTGAGCACCACGCCGAAGTCGCTGTACCGCGACGAGGGGATCGTCCTGCGCACCCAGAAGCTGGGGGAGGCCGACCGGATCGTCACGGTCCTCACCCGCCGGCACGGCAAGGTGCGCGCGGTGGCCAAGGGCGTGCGCCGCACCAAGAGCAAGTTCGGCGCCCGCCTCGAGCCGTTCAGCCACGTGGACGTGCAGTTCTACACCGGCCGCAACCTCGACATCGTCAGCCAGGCGGAGTCCATCCGCTCCTACGGCTCGGTCATCGCCGCGGACTACCGCGCCTACACCGCCGGCACCGCGGTGCTCGAGACCGCCGACCGGCTGACCGCGGAGGAGAAGGAGCCCTCGCTGCGGCTGTTCCTGCTCGTCGTCGGCGCACTGCGGGCCCTGGCCGAGCAGACACACCCGGCCGGGCTGGTGCTCGACGCGTTCCTGCTGCGCGCGATGTCGGTGGCCGGCTGGGAGCCCGCGCTCGGCGACTGCGCCCGCTGCGGCCTCGAGGGGCCGCACCGGCACTTCTCCGTCCCGGCCGGCGGCACCGTCTGCCCCGGCTGCCGCCCGACCGGCTCGGCCATGCCCAACCCGGTCACCATCGGCCACCTGGAGGCGCTGCTGTCCGGCGACTGGGCGACCGCCGAGTCCAGCGAGCAGCCGCAGCGCCGCGAGGGCAGCGGGCTGGTGGCCGCGCTGCTGCAGTGGCACCTCGAGCGCGGGCTGCGCTCGCTGCCGCTGGTGGACCGCTCGGACCCGTCGGCCCCACGCCGGGAAGTGAGCCTGCTGAGTGAGGCGTGAGGTCAAGCCGCCGAACCCGCACCCCTCGGGCGTCCGCCCGCCCGAGCTCCCCGCCGACAAGGTGCCCCGGCACGTCGCGATCGTCATGGACGGCAACGGCCGCTGGGCCAAGGAGCGCGGCCTGCCCCGGACGGCCGGCCACGAGGCGGGGGAGTCCTCGCTGTTCGACTGCGTCGAGGGCGCCATCGAGCTCGGCGTGAAGGCGATCAGCGCCTACGCGTTCTCCACCGAGAACTGGCGGCGCAGCCCCGAGGAGGTCCGCTTCCTCATGGGCTTCAACCGCGACGTCATCCGCCGCCGCCGCGACGAGATGCACGACCTCGGCGTCCGGGTGCGCTGGGCCGGCCGCCGCCCGCGGCTGTGGCGCAGCGTCATCAAGGAGCTCGAGGTCGCCGAGGAGCTCACGCAGGACAACGACGTCCTCACGCTGACCATGTGCGTCAACTACGGCGGCCGCGCCGAGATCGCCGACGCCGCCGCGGCCATCGCCCGCGAGGCCGCCGCGGGCCGGCTGGACCCGGGCAAGGTCGACGAGGACACCGTCGCCCGGTTCCTCGACGAGCCGGACATGCCCGACGTCGACCTGTTCGTGCGCAGCTCCGGGGAGAACCGGACGAGCAACTTCCTGCTGTGGCAGTCGGCCTACGCCGAGTTCGTCTTCCTCGACACCCTCTGGCCGGACTTCGACCGCCGGCACCTGTGGGCCGCGTGCGAGGAGTACGCCTCCCGCCAGCGCCGCTTCGGCAAGGCCTAGGCACCCGCCCCCACCCTCGCGGCGGGGTGGGCGGGCCGGGCGGGCCGGGCGGCTCACCTGCGCCGGAGCCCCGAGCGGGCCCCCCGCGGACGCCCGAGCGGACCCGCGGCGACGGTTCGGTGTCCCGCGCCGGAATCCGTTGACAGTGCGTGGCGACGACCTGACAGTGGCGGCTCCCCCCGACAGAGGACGGAAGACCCCCACCGTGAGCGAGAGCACGATCGCGTCCCAGCACGCCCGGACCCCGGCGCCACCGCAGCCCGGTGACCTGAACGACCAGCTGATCGCCAGTGACTTCTGGACCGACCAGATGCTGGCCGACGCCGGCATCCCCGTCGTCGACGTCCCGTTCGTCACCTTCGGTGGCGGCATCGGGTCGTTCGTGACGGTCGACTACCTGCGGATCTGCGGTGTCCCGACGAGCGCCATGCGCGTGCTCACCCCGCTGAAGACCCCGTGGGAGAGCTACGAGTACCTGACGACGGTGTCGCAGATCCCGCGCGGTGAGCGGCTGCGGTCGGACTCGTCGTCGTGCCCGGACAACATCTGGGGCTTCCCGAGCTACGCCATCCGCGAGGCCCTGCAGGGCAATCTCAAGCAGGCCTGGAACGTGCTGGTCGAGCCCGTCTTCGCGAACTACTACACCCCCAAGGCGGGGCACGCGTTCGAGTCGATGGAGAAGGAGATGTACCGGATCCGGTACCCGGAGATGGTCGTCCACGGCCAGGTCCGCATGGTCCGGCGCCGGGTGGGCGGCGGGTACTTCACGATCCTGACCCCGCCCGAGGGCGCGACGCCGACCAAGCGGATCGCGTACCGCAGCACGTGGGTGCACGTCGCCGTCGGCTATCCGGGCCTGAAGTTCCTGCCCGACCTGCAGCGCTACCGCAACGAGTACAACGACTACGGCAAGGTCGTGAACGCCTACGAGCGGCACGAGCAGGTCTACGAGCGGCTGCACCAGCGTCCCGGCACGGTGCTCATCCGCGGCGGCGGCATCGTGGCCTCCCGCGTCCTGCAGCGGCTGATCGACGACCGCGACCGGCTCGGCCTGCAGACCCAGATCGTCCACCTGTTCCGCACCTACGTGGACAGGCCGCACGGCACCGGCATCCTCAAGCGCCGCAAGGGCGCCGACGGCTGGGCCTACCAGGGCTTCAACTACCCGAAGTCGGTGTGGGGCGGGCAGCTCAAGCAGCAGGTCCGCAAGAGCGAGGGCGCCGAGCGCAAGCGGCTGTACGAGGAGATGGGCGGCACCAACACCCCGGTCCGCCGGGACTGGAAGGAGCAGCTCAAGCGCGGCCGCGCCGAGGGCTGGTACCGGGTGATGATCGGCAAGATCGAGGAGATGAAGCCGGTCGGCGACCTCGTCGAGGTCACCGTCAGCACCCCGGACCAGGGGCCGCACACCGGCACCTTCCACGCCGTCATCGACTGCACCGGCCTCGAGGCCGACATCCGCGAGCACCGCGTGCTGGCCGACCTGCTCGACCACTCCAACGCCACCCGCAACCCGGTGGGCCGGCTCGACGTCCAGCGGGACTTCGAGGTCACCGGCACGCGGAACGGCGGCAAGATCTACGCCTCCGGCAGCGCCACCCTCGGCGGCCCGTTCCCCGGCGTCGACACCTTCTTCGGCCTGCAGATCGCCGCGCAGGAGATCGCCGACGACCTCATCAGGCAGGGGTTCGCGCAGAAGCTGGGGCCGGGACGGTCGACCAGCCAGTGGTGGAAGTGGGTCCGCAACAAGCAGATCTGACCGACCCGCCCCCGACTCGACGACCGACGTCCGCGACGACCGAGAGAGACGACACCGTGCTGCCCACCCTGAACGGCCGCATCCAGACCAGGATCTTCCTGCTGGCCATGGTCGGTTCGATCTGGACCCTGATCATCACCCCGGTGCTCCCGACCGGGGCCTCCCTCGGCGCCTCCTACGGCGCCACCTTCTCCGTGCTGCTGGTCGTGCTGGTGCTCGGCGTGCTGTGGGAGCTCGTCTACCACGGCATCCAGCAGTTCCGGTGGGAGAAGGACTGGCCGACGCTGTTCGGCCTGCTCACCGGCATCCCCGAGGGCCTGCTCGTCTGGTTCCTCTTCGCCGGCGGGGCGATCCCGTGGATCGACTCGCTGCCCGGCCCGGCGTTCGCCATCCACTTCGTCAGCACCTGGCTGATCGTGTGGCTGGTCGCCAACGGCCCGATGCGCGTGCCGTTCGTCCACTGGCGGATCAACGGCGGGAGGCTCATCTGATGTCGGCCCCCACGCCTCCGCTCACCGGCACGACCGGAGCACCGGCCACCGTGCCGCCGTTCGACCAGGTCGCCGTCCGGGTCGCACCCGGTCCCGACCTCGTCGTCCGGATGCCCGGGGTGCTCCTGGTCGTCGGCGTCACCACGCAGCCGTCCGGCCCCGCAGCCCCGGCGGCGCGGCCGGCGCTGGTCGGCTGGGGCTCCGCCCCGGTCCCGCCCGCGCCCCCCGCCGCCCCGGCCGGCGACGTGCTCGTCGGCGAGCTGGTCACGCTCTGCCGCCGGGTGTCCGCGGCCGGCTCCCGCGCCCCGGGCCGCCGGCTGCACGAGGAGCTGCGCACCTGGCTCGGCACCGTGACCGAGCCCCCGTCGTTCGCGGTCGCCGCCGCCACCGAGGACGGGCTGACGCTCGTGCTCGCCGGCGGCGGCAGCGCCGAGGTGCCCGACCTGGGGCTGCGGCTCACGCCGGCCCAGGGGGAGAAGCTGGACAACGGCACCCTCGTGCTCGACCGCTTCGTCACCTGGCCGCCGGCCCCGCTGCACCTGTCGGCCGGCTCGCCCGCCGACACCGCGCCGCACCCGCTCGCCGACCTCGAGGCCGGTGCGGTCCCCGGCGCGGCCGCGGTGCTCTCGCCGGCCCCCGCGCCGTCGGCCGCCGCCCCGGTGCCGTCGGGCACCATGCAGGTCCGGCTGCCGGCACCGCACGCCCGGGTGCCGCTGTCGACGGCCAAGCCGCCGGCCCGCCCGGTGCCCGTCGCGCCCGCCGGGGCCCCGGCCGGTCACGACTCCGCCGGTCACGACCACGCCGGTCACGACCACGCCGGTCACGACCACGTCGGTCACGACCACGCCGGTCATGACCACGCCGGTCACGCGCACGCCGCCCCGGCGTCCCTCGCGACCCCGGCACCCGCCGTCGCCCCGGCTCCGGCCGCGCCGCCGGCGCCCGCGCCGGTGGAGCTGCCGGCGCCGGAGCGGTCGGCGCTGCTGTTCGGCGCCGCCGCCGAGGTGGAACCGGTGCGGCAGCCGCTGCCGACCCCGGGCCAGGAGTCGGCGCCCGCCGCCGCGGAGCCGGAGGACGAGCGGCCCCGGGTCAAGGGCATCCTCTGCAAGAACGGCCACCTCAACGACCCGCGGGCCGGTTTCTGCGCCCTCTGCGGCATCCGCACGACGCAGCAGACGGCGGTGGTCGTCGAGGGCGTGCGCCCGCCCCTGGGGCTGCTGGTCTTCGACGACGGCGCCACGGTGAGCCTGGACATGGACTACCTGCTCGGCCGCGAGCCGGAGACCGACGAGCGCGTCGCCTCCGGCCAGGTGCGACCGCTGCTGGTCCTCGACCAGACCGGCGGCGTCAGCCGGCACCACGCCGAGATCCGGCTCGAGGGCTGGGACGTGCTGCTGCTCGACGTCGGCTCGGCCAACGGCACGCTCGTCGCCCCGCGCGGGGCCCCGGGCTGGTCCTCGCTCGTGCCGCACCAGCCGATCCGGCTGACCCCGGGCACGGCGGTCCGCATGGGCGGTCGCCAGTTCGCCTTCGAGTCGCAGCACGGCGGCTACTGACCCGCCCCTCCGCACTCCCACCGGCGCCCGCTTCCCCACCCGGGGAGGCGGGCGCCGGTGGCGTTCCGGGGCCGGGCCGCGGAGGGGCCTGCGCCCGCTCGTGCTC
>NZ_JBJGZB010000016.1:0-139523 GCF_054050295.1 Geodermatophilus sp. SYSU D01045 | reverse complement strand
CCCCCCCCCCCCCCCCCCCCCCCCCCCCCCCCCCCCCCCCCCCCCCCCCCCCCCCCCCCCCCGCCCCCCCCCCCCCCCCCCCCCCCCCCCCCCCCCCCCCCCCGGGAGGGGCGTGCGGGGTCAGTCCATCGTCACGAAGTCGATGAGCTCCTCGACGCGGCCGATGAGCGCGGGCTCGAGGTCGGTCCAGGTCCGCACGCGGGCCAGGATGCGCTGCGCCCACACGTAGCCGGTGTCGTCCTCCCAGCCCAGGCGGCGGCAGACGCCGGTCTTCCAGTCCTCGCCCTTCGGCACCTCCGGCCAGGCGCGGATGCCGACGACGGAGGGCTTGACCCCCTGCCAGATGTCGATGAACGGGTGGCCGACGACGAGCGCGTGCTCGCCGGTGACCTGCTCGGCGATCCGCGACTCCTTCGACCCGCGCACCAGGTGGTCGACCAGCACCCCGAGCCGCCGGCCCTGACCCGGGCGGAACTCGCGGACGATGCCCGGCAGGTCGTCGACCCCGTGCAGCGGCTCCACGACCACGCCCTCGATGCGCAGGTCGTGGCCCCAGACCTTCTCGACCAGCTCGGCGTCGTGCTTGCCCTCGACGTAGATGCGGCCCTCGCGGGCGACGCGGGCGCGCGCACCGGCCACGTAGGTCGAGCCCGAGGCGCTGCGGGTCGGCGTCACCGGGCCCTCCGGCGTCGGGCGCACGAGCACCACCGGGCGCCCGTCGACCCAGAAGCCCGGGCCGAGGGGGTAGGCGCGGACCTTCCCGAACCGGTCCTCGAGGTGGACGACGTCCTTCTCGCAGCGCACGACGGCACCGACGAACCCCGAGCTGGGGTCCTCGACGACGAGGTCGCGCTCGGCGGCCACCTGCGGCGGCGGCTTCTTGACCGTGCGGGGGTGCACCAGGTTGTCGTAGGGGGAACGCGGCGGCACGGTTCCCAGGAGAGCCGATGACCGCGCGCGAGCCCGGCAGACGCGCCGAGCGGGCCGTGTGAGGTCGCGTCGCGACACGCCCGGGCGACCGGCTGATTCCAGAGAGTCACGGGACGTCGCGATGGGTCGACGACGGCGGGGGATGCACGGATGCCCCGTTGACCTGCGGAAACGCGATCCCGGCCGCCGGAACCCACGCGACCGGCGCGGCACACGCTCAGCCACCGAAGCGTCCCAATCGATCTCCGTCGTTTCGCTCCGCCGAGCCCGGTCACCCATTAACCCGACCGTCACACCACAGCTCAGATGGGAGCGAGAGCGACGATGATCGGCACCGACACCATCAGCCGCGTGATCGGACAGGACGTCTACGACGAGGCCGGCGAGAAGATCGGCTCGGCCTCCGAGGTCTACCTCGACGACGAGACCGGTCAGCCCGAGTGGGCCACGGTGCGCACCGGTCTGTTCGGCACCAAGGAGTCCTTCGTCCCGCTGCGGGACGCCGACCTGACCAACGACGGCCTGCGCGTACGCGTCAGCAAGGCCCAGGTCAAGGACGCCCCGAAGATCGACACGGACGGGCACCTGTCCCCGCAGGAGGAGCAGGAGCTGTACCGGTACTACGGCCTCGGCTTCGGCTCGGGCACGCAGACCACCACGCAGACCACGACGGACGTCGGCACCGCCGGCACCTACTCGATGGACCAGAGCCGGTCCCAGCAGGACCTGACGACGGCCGGCACCGGCACCGTCCGGGACCGCGACCGTGACGGCGTCCACGACGACGTCCGCGGCGCCGTCGGCCACGACACCTCGGGCCCGACGACCGACAACGCCATGACCCGCTCCGAGGAGCACCTCAACGTCGGCACCCAGCGCGTCGAGGCCGGCCGGGCGCGGCTGCGGAAGTACGTCGTCACGGAGAACGTGACCCAGACCGTCCCCGTGTCCCACGAGGAGGTCCGGGTCGAGCGCGAGCCCATCACCGACGCCAACATCGGCAACGCGATGGACGGGCCGGCCATCTCCGAGGAGGAGCACGAGGTCGTCCTGCACGCCGAGCGCCCCGTGGTGTCCAAGGAGGCCACGCCGGTCGAGCGCGTCCGCCTCGACACCCAGACGGTGACCGAGCAGCAGCAGGTCTCCGAGCAGGTGCGCAAGGAGGAGATCGAGGTCGACGGCGGCACCACGGGCGTCGCCGGCACCACGACCGGGACGACCACCGGCACCACCGGGGACGACCGCAGCCTCGTGCAGAAGGCCAAGGACGCCCTGGACCGCGACAACGACGGCAAGATCGGTCGCTGAACCGGTAACAGCACCACGGCCCGGTCCTGACCGGGCGCACCAGACGGCGGTGGCCGGCCGGAGACGATGACTCCCGGCCGGCCACCGTGACGTCTGCAACCGTTGCGGGCACCGGGACCGTGGCGTGTCGCGCACCTGCGCAGGTGGGATGCTCGGCGGCGTGACCGAGACCACGACCGAGCTCCCCGGGACCGGCGCCCTGCCCGGCGGACCCGACGAGCTGGCCGCGGCGCTGCGCGGGACCGGCTACCTGCCCGACGAGGGCCTGGCCACCGCCGCCTACCTGGCGCTGGTCATGCGTCGCCCGCTGTTCCTCGAGGGCGAGGCCGGCGTCGGCAAGACCGCCCTGGCCCGGGCGCTGGCCGAGGTCACCGGCCGCCCGCTGTACCGCCTGCAGTGCTACGAGGGCCTGGAGGCCAGCCAGGCGCTCTACGACTGGGACTTCGGCCGCCAACTGCTGCACCTGCGCGCCGCGGAGGCCGCGCACGCCACCGGCGACACCGAGGCGCTCGAGGCCTCGCTGTACGACCGCCGGTTCCTGCTCGCCCGCCCGCTCCTCCAGGCGCTGGAGGACTCCCCGAGCGTGCTGCTGGTCGACGAGGTCGACCGCGCCGACGACGAGTTCGAGGCCTTCCTGCTCGAGGTGCTGTCGGACTTCACCATCTCCATCCCGGAACTGGGCACCGTGCGCGCCGAGGTGCCGCCGCTGGTGGTGCTCACCTCCAACCGCACCCGCGAGGTGCACGACGCGCTCAAGCGCCGCTGCCTCTACCACTGGCTGCAGCACCCCGACTTCGACCGCGAGGTCGCCATCCTGCGCACCCGGCTGCCCGAGGTCACCGAGCAGCTGGCCCGCGAGGTGGCCCGGGCGACGGCGCAGCTGCGGACGCTGGACCTGCTCAAGCCGCCGGGCGTCGCCGAGGCGATGGACTGGGCCACCGCGCTGCACGCTCTCGGCGCCCGCGACCTCGACCCCGACCTCGCCGCCCGCACCCTCGGCGCGGTGCTCAAGTACCGCGAGGACACCGACCGGGTGCACGCGCTGGCCCGCGGAGCGCTGTTCGGTGGATGAAGGACCCCGTCCCCCTCACGCCTCGCAGGCTCGGCGCGAGCCTCCGGACGGGGCCGTTCCAGCACGTCACCACGTCGTCGCCGTCGTCCTGGGGTTCGCCCGGACGCTGCGCGCCGCCGGGGTGGCCGCCTCCCCGGACCGGGTCGAGGCGATGCTGTCGGCGGTGGCGGTGCTCGACGTCCTCGACGCCACCGCCGTCTACTGGGCCGGGCGGCTGACGCTGTGCTCGGGCCCGGACGACCTCGACCGCTACGACGCCGCCTTCGCCGCGTACTTCGGCGGCGAGGCGCCCCGGCGGCCGACGGCCACCGGTCCGGCCGCCCCGCCGCGGATCGCCGTCACCGCCCCGCTGGACCAGGGCAGCGGCAGCGGCGAGGAGGGCGAGGACCCGGCGGACCTCGCCGTCGCCGCCTCGGCCGACGAGGTGCTGCGGCACCGCGACGTCGCCGACCTGACGCCGGCCGAGCGCGAGCACCTGCGGCGGCTGTTCGCGCTGGTGCAGCCCGCGGCACCGATGCGCCCGGCCCGCCGCCGCCGGCCGGCGCCGCACGGCGCGGTGCACCCGGCGCGCACGGTGCGGCGGGCGCTGCGCGACGGCGGTGAGGTCACCCGGCTGCTGCACCGGCGGGCGCGGCCGCGGCCGCGGCGGGTGGTGCTGCTGGTCGACGTCTCCGGCTCGATGAGTCCCTACGCCGACGCGCTGCTGCGCTTCGCGCACGCCGCGGTGCGCGCCCGGCCGGCCTCGACCGAGGTGTTCACCATCGGCACCCGGCTGACCCGGGTGACCCGCGAGCTGCGGCTGCGCGACCCGGACCGGGCGCTGGCGGCCAGCGGCGGCGCGATCCCCGACTGGTCCGGGGGCACGCGGCTGGGCGAGGTGCTCAAGGCCTTCCTGGACCGGTGGGGACAGCGCGGGACCGCCCGCGGCGCCGTCGTCGTGGTGTGCAGCGACGGGTGGGAGCGCGGCAGCCCCGACCTGCTGCGCGAGCAGATGGCGCGGCTGCGCCGGCTCGCGCACGCCGTCGTCTGGGTGAACCCGCACAAGGGCCGGGCCGGCTACGAGCCGCTGACCGGTGGGATGCAGGCGGCGCTGCCGTCGGTCGACGCGTTCGTGTCCGGGCACAGCCTGGCCGCCTTCGAGGAGCTGTCTGGGGTGATCTCGCGTGCGTGAGGTGCTGGACGACCTGGTCGGCTGGTGGCAGGCCGGGGAGACGGTCGGGATGGGGACGGTGGTCGCCACCTGGCGGTCCGCGCCGCGGCCGGCGGGGGCGGCCATGCTGGTCGGTCCCGACGGGACGGCGGTCGGCAGCGTGTCCGGCGGCTGCGTCGAGGGCGCGGTGTACGAGGAGGCGCGGGACGTCGTCGAGTCCGGCGTCCCGACGCTGGAGCGCTACGGGGTCAGCGACGACGACGCGTTCGCCGTCGGGCTGACCTGCGGCGGGATCCTCGACGTGTTCGTCGAGCCGGTCTCGCGCGAGTCCTTCCCCGAGCTCGGCGAGATCGCCGAGTCGGTGGGCCGGCACGAGCCGGTCGCCGTCGTCACCTGCGTGCGCGGGCCCGAGGACCGCATCGGCCGCCGGCTGGTGCTCTGGCCCGACCGCAGCTCCGGCACCCTCGGCCTGCAGCGCCTCGACGACGCCGTCGCCGACGACGCCCGCGGCATGCTCGCCGCCGGCCGTACCGGCACGCTGACCTACGGCCACGACGGCGAGCGGCGCGGCGACGAGCTGACGCTGTTCGTCTCCTCGTTCGCCCCGCCGGCCCGGATGGTCGTGTTCGGCGCCATCGACTTCGCCGCCGCCGTCGCCCGGGTGGGGGCGTTCCTCGGCTACCGGGTGACCGTCTGCGACGCCCGCCCGGTGTTCGCCACCGCCCGCCGCTTCCCCGACGCGCACGAGGTCGTCGTCGAGTGGCCGCACCGGTACCTGCAGGCCGAGGTCGACGCCGGGCGCATCGACGAGCGCACCGTGCTGTGCGTGCTCACCCACGACCCGAAGTTCGACGTCCCGCTGCTGGAGGTCGCGCTGCGGCTGCCGGTCGCCTACGTCGGCGCGATGGGCTCGCGGCGCACCCACGACGAGCGGCTCGAGCGGCTTCGCGAGGCGGGGCTGTCCGAGGCCGAGCTGGCCCGGCTGTCCTCGCCGATCGGCCTGGACCTGGGGGCCCGCACGCCCGAGGAGACCGCCGTCTCGATCGCCGCGGAGATCATCGCCGGGCGCTGGGGCGGCACGGGCGAGCGGTTGAGCGGCACCGCGGGGCCGATCCACCACACCGCGGAGCGCTGAGGGTCGTCCCCATAGCGGAAGAGGCATACCGTTCCCGGTGTGCCGCCGCCGCGCCGCAGCCGCTTCCCCGGCCTGGAGGACCGGGGTGAGCGCCGGCGCGGGCTGATCGAGGAGCTGGTCCGGCTCCGCCGGGAGAGCGAGCTGAGCCAGACGCAGGTCGCGGCGCGCATGGGGACGTCGCAGTCCGCCGTCGCCCGCCTGGAGAGCGGGGAGCTGGACGCGCGGCTGTCGACGCTGGAGCGCTACGCGGCCGCCCTGGGCCGCACCGTCGACTGGCAGGTCCGCACGTCCGAGGAGGCACGATGACCCGTCCCTCAGGCACCTGGCCGCCCCTCCCGCCGGAGCCCCCGTTCCCGCTGCCGCCGCCCGACCACCCGCGCAGCCCGTGGCAGCCGCCGCCCCGGCCGCCCGCCGTCCCCGGGCAGGGCGCGACGACGATGTCCGTCGTCGTCGGCTCGCCCGACTGGCTGGCCGAGCGGCTGGTCGAGCACCGGATGGTGACGCTGGCCGGCGAGCTCGACGCCGACGCGGTCAACCGGGCGGTCGCCGAGCTGGCGTTGCTCGACGCCGACGGCGACGACCCGGTGCACCTGCGCCTCTCGGGCGTGAGCGCCGACCTCGACGCCGCCCTGACCCTCGTCGACGCGGTCGACCTCATGGGCGCCCCGGTGCACGTCACGTGCCTCGGCACGATCGCCGGCGCCGCGGTCGCCGTGCTCGCGGTGGCCGACCGGCGCACCGCCGGGACCCACGCCCTGTTCCAGCTGACCGAGCCGCGGGCGCCGGGCAGCGGCCTCGGCCGGGACGTCGAGGTCCTCGCCGCCGAGCACGCCCGGCGGCTGCGCCGGCTGCAGGAGCGGCTGGCCGGGGCCACCGGCCGCGACGTCGAGCAGGTCGCCGCCGACATGCGCGCCGGCCGCCTGCTCTCGACCGAGGAGGCCCGCGAGTACGGGCTGGTCGACCGCTGACGGGAGGACCCGGTGCCCCCGGTGCTCGGCGCGGGCCCCTGCACCGGGGCCGGGGAGCGCGGCGGGCGCGGGATCGATGATCGACCGGTGAGCGTGGAGCTGGGGTATCGCTACGACGTCGAGGTGGTGGGGCTGCTCGTCTCGCCGGTGCACCGGTACGACGGGCGGCCCGGCGGCGTCGTCCCGCCGCAGGACGGCGACCGGGTGGAGCGGGTGGAGGTGCGCGCGGGGCACGGCATCGTCGGCGACCGCTACGCCGGCCGGCCCGCGCACCGCGACGCCGCCGTCACCGTGCTCGCCGCCGAGTCGGTCGAGGCGCTGGCCGCCGAGCTCGGCGCCGGCCCGCTGGACCCGCTGCTCGCCCGGCGCAACGTCGTCCTGCGCAGCGCCGAGGTGGAGGCCCTGCGCGGGGAGGTGTTCGCCCTCGACTGCGGCGAGGGCGTGGTCGTGCTGCGCGGCGGGCGGCCGGCCAACCCGTGCGCCTGGCTGGACACCGTGCTCGCACCCGGCGCGCACCGGGGGATGCGCGGCCGCGGCGGGGTGCGCTGCGCCCCGCTGACCGACGGCGTCCTGCGGCTCGGCCCCGCCGTCCTCACCAGCGCCGTCCCGCTCGACCCGGCCCGCGCCGGCGAGGCCCGCCGCGTGCTGCCGCGGCCCCGTCCGTAACCTGCCTCACAGCCACCGCCGTGCTCAGAGGGGAGCCGCGTGACGCCGACCGTGCCGCACCCGGTCATCGGGCTGCGCCGCGAGCGCGAGGTGCTCACCGTCGCGCTGCGCACCAACCGGCACGTCGTCCTCGAGGGGCCGCCGGGCACCGGCAAGTCGACGCTGCTGCGCGCGATCGCCGCCGAGGCCGGCCAGGAGGTCGTGTTCGTCGAGGGCAACGCCGAGCTGACGCCGGCCCGGCTGATCGGCCAGTACGACCCGGCCGCCGTCCTGGCCGAGGGCTACGTGCCCGGCAGCTTCACCGACGGGCCGCTGCTGACGGCGATGCGCGGCTCGGGCCTGCTCTACCTCGAGGAGCTCAACCGGATCCCCGAGGAGACGCTCAACGTCCTCATCACGGTGCTCACCGAGGGCGAGATCACCGTGCCGCGGCTCGGCCACGTGCGGGCGGCCGCCGGCTTCCGGCTGATCGCGGCGATGAACCCGTTCGACGCCATCGGCACCGCGCGCGTCGGGCAGGCGATCGCCGACCGCATGTGCCGCGTCGTCCTCGGCTACCAGGACGCCGCCGCCGAGCGGGCCATCGTCGCCGCGGTGACCGGCGCGCCGCCGTCGCTCATCGGGCTCGCCGTCCGGCTGGTGCGGGCCTCGCGGGAGCACCGCGACGTCCGGATGGGCTCGTCGGTGCGCGGCGCCACCGACCTGGTGCTGCTGCTCGGCGGGCTGCTGGACGTGCGCGGGCAGGCCGGGCTGGGGGTCGGCGGCGCCCGCGAGACCGCCCGCGACGCCGCGTACGCGGCGCTGTCGGGCCGGATCCGGGTCGCCGAGGGGGTCGAGCGGACGCCCGAGGCGGTCATCGACGAGATCCTCGACGGCGTGTGGCCGCCGGACGGGCCGCCACCGCCGGACGAGGAGGAGCCCCCCGCTCCCGCCGAGGGGGGTGGCGAGGGAAAAGCAGGAGGCCCGCCGGAGTTCCCGGCGGGCCCTGACCCCTCCTCCCCGCGCCGCGACCGCCGCGGCGGGGGCGGCCGCCGGCAGACCGGCCGCCGCGAGATGGCCGCCCGCCACGACGCGTTCGAGGAGGTCAGCCCGGAGGTCGGCGAGCTCGACGAGGAGGCCTTCGCCGAGCTGATGGCCCAGGACGCCGACGCCGCGGCCGCGCTGCTGACCGACCTGGCCGCGGCCACCGACCGGGAGCTGCGCGCCGCCGCCCGGCGCCTGGCCGGGCGGGTGTTCGTGCAGGTCGGCCGGGTGGGCCGGTCGCGCACCCGCGGCACCCGGCGGCTGGTGCCCGACCGGCACGGCGACGGCGACCTGGACCTCGACCGCACGCTCGACCGGTGGGACGTCGGGACGCCGCTGCAGCCCGGCGACCTCGTCACGCGGCGGTGGACCGGGCACCGGCGCGCGGTCTGCCTCGCCGTCGACACCTCCGGCTCGATGACCGGGCTCGGGGTGGCGATCGCGGCGGTGGCGGCGGCCGGCGTCGTCCTCACCGGCGACGAGCGGCTGCGGACCAGCCTGATCACCTTCGGCCGGGACGTCGACGTCGTGCAGCGCCAGGGGCAGCGGCGGGCCGCGGAGGACGTCGTCACCCACCTGCTCGGCCTGCGCGGGCACGGGACGACCGACGTCGCCGGCGCGCTGCGGGCGGCCCGGCTGCAGCTGGCCGCCGAGGTCGCCGACGAGCGGGTGGTCGTGCTGCTGTCGGACTGCCTGCACACCACCGGCGACCCGCCGGAGACCGCGCTCGCGGGCATCGACCGGCTGCACGTGCTCTGCCCGCTGCCCACGCCCGAGGCCGAGACGGCGGCGCGCGCGCTGGCCGCGCGGGGCGCGGGGACGGCGCAGATGGTGCGGACGGTCCGGGACCTCGGCCCCGCCCTCACCCGCCTGCTGGGCTGAGGTCGCCGGCTGCCGCGTCGATCACCGGCAGGACGGACGGCTGATCATCGGACGCGTGCACGCAGCCGATGGTCACCAGGGCCGGACCGGATGGGCCGCTCCCCGTGCCCGCCGGGGACGCCGGCGGGCACGGGGACGGCGTCAGCGGTCGGAGTCGCCGTAGACGACCATCCCGCGGATGTTCTTGCCGTCGCGCATGTCCTGGTAGCCCTGGTTGATGTCCTCGAGCTTGTACTTCGTGGTGGCGAGCTCGTCGAGCTTGAGCTGGCCCTCCTGGTAGAGGCTGAGCAGCTCGGGGATCGCCGCCCGCGGGGCCAGGCCGCCGAAGATGGCGCCCTGCAGGTCCTTCTGCAGCAGGGTGAGCTCGAACAGGCTGAGCTTGACGTCGGTGTTGGCGGCGTTGCCCATGCCGGTGACGACGGCGCGGCCGCCCTTGCCGGTGAGGCTGAGCGCGGTCTGGATGTCCTCGCCCTGGATGTCGCCGACCGTGATGATCGTCTTGTCGGCCATGCGGCCCCACGTCAGCTCGTTGACCTTCTCGGTGGCCTCCTCGGCCGACTCGAACACGTGGGTGGCGCCGAGGTCCATCGCCCACTCGCGCTTCTTCGCCACCGGCTCGATGACCATGACCCGCTTCGCGCCGGCCGCCGCGGCGCCCTGGACGGCGTTCATGCCGACGCCACCGGCGCCCATGACGACGACGTTCTCGCCCGGCCGCACGTCGGCGACCTTGGTGGCCGAGCCCCAGCCGGTCGTGACGCCGCAGCCGACCAGCGCGGCGATCTCCAGCGGGATGTCGGGCTCGATCTTGACGACCGACGCCTGGTGCACGGTCATGTACGGCGAGAACGTGCCGAGCAGGCACATCGGGATGACGTCCTTGCCGCGGGCCTGGATGCGGTAGCTGCCGTCGGAGATCGAGGTGCCGGCCAGCAGGTTGGCGCCGAGGTCGCAGAGGTTCTGCATCCCCTTGGAACACGGCGGGCACTGGCCGCAGGCGGGGATGAAGGCGGTGACGACGTGGTCGCCCTCCTGCAGCCCGGTGACGCCGGGGCCGACCTTCGTGACGACGCCGGAGCCCTCGTGCCCGCCGATGACCGGGTAGAAGGCGACCGGGGTGCCGCCGGTGACGAGGTGCTCGTCGCTGTGGCACAGCCCGGAGGCGGCCAGCTCGACCTGGACCTCGCCCTCCTTCGGGTCACCCAGCTCGATCTCCTCGACCGACCACTCCTCGCCGACGCCCCACAGGATCGCGCCCTTGGTCTTCATCCGGTGTCCTCTCGGTCCGGCCCGCCGTCGTTGGCGGGCAGCCTGGTGGGCACACCCCGCTGGAGTGTGCGCCGGGCCACAGACTCACCGCGGCACCGGGTGCCGTCAAGGGGCCGCAACGGACTGCAACGTCCCGTTCAGCGCCCGGGGTCGACGGTCACCGCGGTGAACGGCAGGTGCGGCTCCACCCAGGGGAAGACGACGAACAGCAGCAGCGCCGCCGCGGCCAGCGCGAGCAGCAGGGACAGCGCCGAACGGGTCGCCGTCCCCCCGGGCAGGTGCCGCCAGATCCAGCGGTACACGGGGGTCCTCCTCAGCCCTCGGTCAGGGCCGGCGGCCCGTCGGGTGCCTCCGCCCGGGTCACGCCCGGGCCGTCGAGGACGGCGTGCACCACCAGCCGCTGCCGCGCCGAGTACCGCGGGTGGCAGGTGGTGATCGTCAGGTAGGACCCGGCGGGCGCGGCGTCGGCGGCGCCCCCGGGGACCGGGGCGATGACGTCGACGTCGGCCGGCGTCACGATCTGCCGGCCGGGGACGCCGTTGGGGTCCTGCACCGTCGGGTCCCCGGAGGCGTCGCCGAGCACCCGGTAGGTGAACCACCCGTCGGCCACCTCGACGACGACCGGGTCGCCCGGCTGCAGCAGGTCCAGGTCGAGGAACGGCGAGCCCCGGCCCACCCGGTGCCCGGCGAGCGCGACGTTGCCCGGCGCCCCCGGCATCGCCGTGCCGGTGTAGTGGCCCGGGCCCTGGGACAGCTGGTCCTCGCTGGTCCCCTCGAGGACGACGCGCGACCAGTCCGCGCCCAGCCGCGGGACGTGCAGCACCGCGAACGGCTCGCCCACCGGCACCTCCGCGGGGACGGTGGGCACCCCGGCGGTGGGCTGCTCGGCGGTGGGCTGCTCGGCGGACCACTCGGTCTGCAACTCGTCGGAGAGCCGGTCCTGGTCGCGCGCGGAGGACAGGTCGGTCACCCACAGCTCGTAGACCACGAACAGCAGCAGCACGACGCCGGCGGTGACCAGCGTCTGCCCCAGCCCACTGGCCAGCGTGCGCCGGCGGTCGCCGCGCGTCCGGCCGTACCGGCGGCCCCCGACCGGCGCGGGGGCGTCTGTCGGTGCCATCGCCGGGCCACTGTGCCAGCCCGGTCCGGTGCGGTCGGCGACACTGGGCGGCGTGTCGTCGCAGCCGGTCATCCCGCCCGTCGTGGTGGTCGGAGCCGGGCCGGTCGGCACCACGGCCGCGCTGCTGCTCGCCCGGCGCGGCCTGCCCGTCCTGCTGCTCGACCGCCAGCCCCGTCCGTACGGGCTGCCGCGGGCGGTACACCTCGACGACGAGGCGCTGCGGGCGCTGGCCGACGCCGGCGTCGTCGAGGCGTTCCTGGAGGTCAGCCGGCCGATGGCGGGACTGCGGCTGCTCGACGCGCGGCACCGCACGCTCGCCGAGTTCCGCCGCGCCGGGGACGCCGGGCGGCACGGCTGGCCGCAGGCGTCGATGTTCCACCAGCCCGACCTGGAGCGGCTGCTGCGCGCCGCGGTGCGCGACACCCCGGGCATCGAGCTGCGCGGCGGCGAGGAGGTCGTCGGGCTCGCCGAGGCGGACCGCTCCGTCACGGTCACGGTGCTCGAGCGGGCCACCGGACGGCGCCGGGACGTCGTCGCCTCGGCCGTGCTCGGGTGCGACGGTGCGAGCAGCACCGTCCGGGGCCTGGTGGGCGCGCGGATGCGCGACCTCGGCCGGCCCGACCGGTGGCTGGTCGTGGACCTACGCGCGCGGGTGCCGCTGCCGGTGTGGCCGGGTGTGCACCAGGTGTGCGACCCGGACCGCGCCGCGACGTTCATGCCGGTCCACGGCGACCGCTACCGCTTCGAGGCGCGGCTGCGGCCCGGCGAGACGGTCGCGGACCTGACCGGTGTCGCGCTGGCGGACCTGCTCGCGCCGTTCGGGGCGCAGGACGCCGAGGTGGTCCGCGCGACCGAGTACGTCCACCGGGCGCAGGTGGCCGACCGCTGGCGGCGCGGCCGCGTGCTGCTGGCCGGGGACGCCGCCCACCTCACCCCGCCCTTCGTCGGCCAGGGCCTGGCGCTGGGCCTGCGCGACGTGCACCAGCTGGCCTGGAAGGTGGCCGCCGTCGTCAGCGGCGCGGCCGGCGAGGAGCTGCTCGACACGCACCGGGCCGAGCGCGAGCCGCACGCCCGGGCGCTGGTCCGTCTCGCGGCGGTGGTCGGGCGGCTGATGACCGGCGGGGGAGCGGGCGCGGTGCCGGTCCGCCGGGTGGTGCTCGCCGCCGTGGCAGGCGTGCCGGCGCTGGCCGCCTACGCCACCGACAGCCGCACGCCGGCGCTGCGCCCCGGGCCGCTGGTCGACCGGCGGGGCCGTGCCGGCCGACGGCTGGCCGGGACCCTCGTGCCGCGGGCCCGCGTGCGCGCCGGCGGGCGGGAGTGCCGGCTCGACGAGGTCCTCGGCACCGGCACCGCGGTCGTGGCGCTGGCGGCGCCGGGGCGCGTGGCGGTCACCGCGGGTGGCTGCCGCACCGAGGTGGACGACGTCGACGGCACGCTCACCGCGTGGCTGCGGGCGGGACGGGCCCGCTTCGCCGTCGTCCGGCCCGACCGGGTGGTGCGAGCCGCCGGGTGAGTGGGTAGCGGGGCGTCATGCAGATCGACAAGGACCAGATCCTCCAGCTGCTGCGCTCCCAGGGCGACGACGCCAAGGCGCAGCAGGCCGACCAGGAACTGCCCGGTCAGGTCGACACCGACCAGCACGCCGGGATCCTGCAGAGCCTGGGCCTGGACCCGGGCGACCTGATCAAGATGGTCACCGGCGGTGGCGGCGGTGAGGGCGGCGGCCTCGGCGGCGCGATCGGCGGGATCCTCGGCCGGTAGCACCCCTCCGTGCACTCCCGCGGCGGTGCCCGGGCACCGCCGCGGGAGTGCACGGCCCGCCCGGCCGGTGGCCGGGACCTCCGAGCCCTCCTACGGTGTGGTGCACATCACACGACGGCCGGACGGGGGCGGCCCGGACGGAGGACAGCCGGTGAACCCGTACGACCTGCCCCACACCCCGCTGCGCCGCAGGCGCCCGCACGGAGCGACGCGGCCGAGGAGGTCCGGCAGGCGGCCGGTCGTCAGCGGGGCCGTGGTCGCCGGCGTCCTCGTCCTCGGCGCGGTGGTGCCGGCGTCGGCGCAGGCGGCGGACGCGGCGCCCGGGTACCCCGGGGAGGCGGCCGACTGGTCGCCGGGGGACAAGGACGGCTTCGGGACGGCGATCGGTGCCCTCGACAGCACGGTCTGGTACACGCTGAACGACGGCACGCTCAGCGAGGTCTACGCCCCGCGGATCGACACGCCGAGCTCCCGGGACACCCAGTTCGTCGTCACCGACGGCGCCACCTTCGCCGAGCGGGAGGACGAGGCCACCGACTCCGTCGTCGAGCTGGTCGACGCGCGGGCCCTGGTCTACCGCCAGGTCAACACCGCGCAGAGCGGCCGCTACCGGATCACCAAGACCTACACCACCGACCCGGACCGGCCCGCGGTCCTCGTCGACGTGCGCTTCGAGTCCCTCGACGGGCAGCCGTACCAGGTCTACCTGCTCCACGACGTCGGCCTCGGGCTCAACGCCAACGACGACACCGGCCGCTCCGCCGACGGGCGGCTGCTGGCGACCGACGGTGCGCTGAGCAGCGCCGTCACCGTCTCGGGCGGCCTCACCGACACCTCCAGCGGCTACCTGGAGCGCAGCGACGGCTGGGCCGACCTGCGCGACGACCACGTCCTCGACGACACCTGGGACGCCCCGACCCCCGGCAACGTGGTGCAGATCGGCCGCACCGGCCTCACCGGCACCGGCGACGGGCAGCAGCTCACCCTGTCGCTCGGCTTCGGGACGACGGAGGACGACGCCGCGCAGGCCGCCGACCGCGCGCTGGAGCGGGGCTTCGACGACGCCCTGGCGGCCTACACCGAGGGCTGGCACGACTACCTCGACGGCCTCGCGCCCGTCCCGGCCAGCGCCGGGCGGTGGCGCACGGAGTACGACGTGTCGGCGATGGTGGTCGCGGCGAGCGAGGACAAGACCTTCCGCGGCGGGTTCGTCGCCTCGCCGGGCAAGCCGTGGGCGTGGGCGAACGAGCTGCAGCACTTCCCGGTCTACCACGAGGTCTGGTCGCGCGACCTGTACCAGCACGCGACCGCCCTGATCGCGATGGGCGACGTCGCCGCCGCCGAGCGGGCACTGGACCACCTGTGGACGGTGCAGCAGCGTCCCGACGGGTCGTTCCCGCAGAACGCCCGCCTCGACGGGGAGGCGGTCTTCGGCGGGTTGCAGATGGACGAGGTGGCCCTGCCGATCGTGCTCGCCTGGCAGCTCGGCCGCACCGGGCCGGAGGACTGGGAGCGGGTGCGGCTCTCGGCGGACTTCCTCGTGGCCGAGGGCCCCGAGACCGAGCAGGAGCGCTGGGAGAACCTCGGCGGGTGGTCGCCGAACACCATCGCCGCCGAGATCGCGGGCCTGGTCACCGCGGCCGAGATCGCCCGCGCCAACGGTGACGACACCCGGGCCGACACCTACCTGGCCACGGCCGACCAGTGGCGGGCCGGCCTGGCGGAGTGGACGGTGACGACCACCGGCCCGCTGTCGCCCGACCCGTACCACCTGCGCATCACCGCCGACGGGGACGCCGACGCGGGCACGCAGATCCAGATCGCCGACGGCGGCCCGCTGGTCGACCAGCGTGAGGTGCTCGACCCGAGCTTCCTCGACCTGGTCCGGCTGGGCGTCGTGCCCGCCGACGACCCGGTCGTGACCACCACCCTGCGGCTGGTCGACGAGCAGCTGGCCCACGACACCGCCAACGGCCGGTTCTGGCACCGGTCGAGCTTCGACGGGTACGGGGAGAAGGCCGACGGCACCCAGTGGGAGCCGGTGGACCCGGGCTCGCGGGAGACGATCGGCCGCGGCTGGCCGCTGCTCACCGGCGAGCGGGGCGAGTACGAGCTGGCCCTCGGCGGCGACGCCGCCGCGACCGCCCAGGAGCGGCTGGACACGATGGCCCGGGCGGCCGACGACCGGTCGTTCTTCATGGCCGAGCAGGTCTGGGACGACCAGCCGCCGTCGGCCGAGGGCACGGAGTTCGTGCCGGGGGAGCCGACGTTCTCCGCGACGCCGCTGTCCTGGAGCCACGCGGGGTTCATCCGGCTGGCGCACGCCGTCGACGCCGGACGTCCCGTGGACACGCCCGAGGTCGTGGCCTGCCGGTACGGGACGTCGCTCTGCCAGGAGTGAGACCCGGTCGGCCCGCCGTGCACGTCCGCGGAGGTGCCCCGTGCACCTCCGCGGACGTGCACGGGCCTCAGGCCTCGGCTATGCGCTTGATCGCGGCCAGCGTCGCCGGGATGCCCTCGTGTGCCGCGCGCGTGCGCTGCTCGACCTGCCGCGGGGCGTCCTCGCCGTACCGTTCGGCGAAGAACTCCAGGCCGGCGGGCAGGAACTCCCACGTCTCGGTCAGCCGGGTGCCGCCGTCGACCGGCTCGAGGAGGTAGCCCCACCGGACCAGCCGCCCGCTGACGAGCCACGCGAACTCCCGGCCGCGGTCGGCCGCCACCACCTGGCTGCGCGTCTCCCACGTGCGCTCGGGCGTGACGTTGCGGCCGGTGAACCAGTCGCCGACCTGCCCGGTGGCGCCCTCGTCCCACCAGCAGGCGGCGCAGATCGGGCTCCACTCCCCGGTGCGGGTCACGTCGCTGACCAGGTCGTAGACCTCCTCGGGCGAGGCGGCGACGACGATCGAGTCCGAGTGCGTCAGCGAGGTGGTCACCCGGGGAGTCTCGCACCGGCCCCCGACTCGCCGACGACACGCGGTGACACGCCTGGAGCGGTCCGCGACACGCTCGATCCGGTTCCACAACCCGTGACAGACGCGCCGGGCGGCGCCCTCGGGCGGTGTCGCCCGGCGTCCCGCCGACCGTAGCTTCGCGCGGCATGGCGACCACCGCGACGAGGTCCGGACGGGTCCTCCTCGGAGACCGGGCCGTGCACCGCCTGGGGTTCGGCGGCATGAAGCTCACCGGGCCACGGGTCACCGGCCCCCCGGCCGACCGGGGCACCGCGCTCGCCGTCCTGCGCCGGGCCGTCGAGCTGGGTGTCGACCACGTCGACACCAGCGGCCTCTACGGGCCGCACGTGGTGAACGACCTGATCCGCGAGGCGTTGCACCCCTACCCCGAGGACCTGGTCATCGTCACCCGGGTCGGCGCCCGCCGGACGCCGGACGGCGGCTGGGACGAGGCGCTGACGCCGGGCGAGCTGCGCCGGTCGGTGGAGGAGGACCTCGAGCACCTCGGGCTCGACGCGTTGCACGTCGCCAACCTGCGGATGCCGGGCCTCGGGGAACCCGCGGAGCGCTCGCTCGGGAAGCCGCTCGAGGCGCTGGAGCGGCTGCGGCAGGAGGGGCTGGTCCGTCAGCTCGGCATCAGCCACGTCACCACCCGGCAGGTCGCCGAGGCGCGCCGCATCGCGCCGCTGGCCTGCGTGCAGAACCACTACAACCTCATCCACCGCACCGACGACGCCCTGGTCGACGACCTGGCCCGGGACGGGATCGCCTACACCGCGCTGGAGGGGGTCTCCTACACGTCGTTCTTCCCGGTGGGGGAACTGGGCCCGGCGCAGGCGGCGGCCCTGGACGCCGTCGCCCTGCGGCTCGGGGCGGCCCCCGTGCAGACGGCCGTCGCGTGGCTGCTGGCGCGCTCGCCGAACCTGCTGGTCATCCCGAGCGCCACCTCGGTCGACCAGCTGGAGGACCTCCTCGCGGCGGGCGACGTGGCACTGCGCCCCGCGGACGTCCAGGAGCTCGACCGCATCGCGGCGCTGGGAGGACCGCCGCCCGGCGGCCCGCCGGTGTGGGGCGGCGGGAGGAGCCCCGGGCAGCGCCCCGCCGCGAGCCCGTGAGCGGCAGCTGACGAGGGGGCGGGGCGCCGGTCTCCTCGCGGTAGCAGCGGCCGGGGCGGGCATGCTGCGGGGGTGACCTCACCCGCGAGCACCGCCTACGACGTCGCCGCCGTCCGCGCGGACTTCCCCGCCCTGCGCGCCGGGGCCGCCCACTTCGACGGGCCGGGCGGCTCGCAGGTGCCTCGTCAGGTCGCGCACGCCGTCGCGGCCACCCTCGGCTCCCCGATCGCCAACCGCGGCCGGCTGACCGAGGCCGAGCGCAACGCCGACGACGTCGTCCTGGCCGCCCGCGCCGCCGTCGCGGACCTCGTCGGCGGCGACCCGGGCGGCGTCGTCTTCGGCCGCTCGATGACCCAGCTGACCTACGACCTCTCCCGCACCCTGGCCGCCTCCTGGGGTCCCGGTGACGAGGTCGTCGTCACCCGCCTGGACCACGACGCCAACGTCCGGCCGTGGGTGCAGGCCGCCGCCACCCGCGGGGCCACCGTCCGCTGGGCCGACCTCGACCCGGACACCGGTGAGCTGACGCCCGAGGCGCTGCGCGCGGTGCTGTCGGACCGCACCCGCCTGGTCGCGGTCACCGGCGCCTCGAACCTCATCGGCACCCGGCCCGACGTCGCGGCGCTCACCGCACTGGCCCACGACGCCGGGGCGCTCACCTACGTCGACGGCGTGCACCTCACCGCGCACGCGCCGGTCGACGTCGCCGCGCTCGGCGCCGACCTCTACGCCTGCTCGCCGTACAAGTTCCTCGGGCCGCACCTGGGCTGCGTGACCGCCGCGCCGGCGCTGCTGGAGACGCTGCACCCGGACAAGCTGCTGCCCTCGACCGACGCCGTCCCGGAGCGGTTCGAGCTCGGCACCCTGCCCTACGAGCTGCTGGCCGGGACCACCGCGGCCGTCGACTACCTTGCCGCCCTCGGCGGCCCCGAGGGCGACCGGCGCGCCCGGCTGACCGCCGGGATGGCCGCCGTCGAGGCGCACGAGGACCGGCTGCGCGAGCGGGTCGAGGAGGGCGTCGCGGAGCTGCCCGGCGTCACGGTGTGGTCTCGCGCCCGGCACCGGACGCCGACCCTGCTGCTCACCTTCGCCGATCGGCCGGCCGCGGAGGTCTCGCGCGCGCTGGCCGAGCGGCGGGTCAACGCCCCGGCCGGCAACTTCTATGCGATCGAGGCATCCCGGCGGCTCGGGCTCGGCGACGCCGGCGGGCTGCGGGTCGGGCTGGCGCCCTACAGCGACGACGACGACGTCGACCGCCTGCTCGAGGGCCTGCGCGCCGCCGCCTGACCCGGCATCGGATCCTCTCCCCTCGTCCCGGGCGGCGCGACGGGAGGAGAGGATCCGCACCTCGGCTGACGCAGGTCGGGGAAGCCCTCCGCGAGCTGGGCGAACGCGGTCCGCAGCGCCTCGGCCAGGGAGTCGTCCCCGCCGGTCAGCCACACCTCGAACGCGGTGGTGGCGGCCGCGCGGGTGGCGGTGGCGACCAGGCGGGGGAGCAGGTCGGCGGGGTCCTGGCCGCGGCGGCGGGCGACGTAGCGCGCCACCACCGCGTCGACCTCGGCGTAGCGCAGCTGCGAGTGCGCCAGCAGCGCCGGCTCGGTGAGGATCAGCCGCATCCGCCGGCGCAGCACCGGCAGGTCGGCCTCGGCGTAGTCGTTCACCTCGACGTAGGCGCCGAACACCGCGGGCAGCACCGGGACGTCGTCGCCGGCGGCGTCCAGCAGGGCGGCCAGCCGGGACACGTGGCCGGCGAAGTCGCCCCACACGGCGTCGGCCTTGCCGCCCACGTGCCGGAAGAACGTGCGCCGGCTGGTGCCCGCGGCGGCGGCGATCTCCTCGATGGTCACCTGCTCGAAGCCCTCGGCGGTGAACAGCTCGAGGGCCGCGCTCTCGATCCGGGCGCGGGTGCTGGCGAGGCCGTCGCCCACGGCCGGCGGGACGGCGGTGATCGTCGGCGGGCTCACGCGCCCATCCTGGCCCACCCGGACGTGCCGGTCAGCCCCTCGCCGGCCGGCGGGCCACCCCCTCGCTTGCCGGTGGCACCCGGTGTCTCTAACGTCCCCCGCATCCCGTTCCGCCGTCCTCCGGAGGCCCCGCATGCCCGAGACGACCGCCCAGAGCGAGCCCCAGGACGTGGCCCCCACCGCGGCCGCCGAGGAGGAGCTGGTCGAGGAGTCCCTCGTCGAGGAGGTCTCCATCGACGGCATGTGCGGCGTCTACTGAGCCGTCCGCGATGACCCCGACCGCTCCGGCCGCGGACGTGTTCGACCCTGCCCGGCCGTGGCGGCGCGCCCGGTCGGTGGCGCTGCGGCCGGAGCCGTTCGGGGCGCTGGTCTACCACTTCGGCAACCGCAAGCTGTCGTTCCTGAAGTCGAAGACGCTGGTCAGCGTCGTGGAGAGCCTCGCCGACCACCCCAGCGCCGACGCCGCCCTGCTCGCGTGCAGTGTCCCCGAGGCGCAGCGGCCCGCCTACGTCAAGGCGCTGGCCGACCTGGCCCGTTCCGAGATGATCGAGGTGCGCGCATGACCGCCGTCGTCCCCGAGAGGCCCGTGGGCGGCCGGCTGGTCGACCAGTTCGAGTACGGCCTGGACGCCCCCATCTGCCTGACCTGGGAGCTCACCTACGCCTGCAACCTGGCCTGCGTGCACTGCCTGTCCTCCTCGGGCCGGCGCGACCCCCGCGAGCTGAGCACCGCCGAGGCCGAGGCGGTGATCGACGAGCTGCAGCGGATGCAGGTCTTCTACGTCAACGTCGGCGGCGGCGAGCCGACCGTGCGGCCGGACTTCTGGCACCTGCTCGACTACGCCATCGGCCACGACGTCGGGGTCAAGTTCTCCACCAACGGCGTCAAGCTGGACGCCGAGCGGGCGCGGCAGTTGGCGGCCACCGACTACGTCGACGTGCAGATCTCCCTCGACGGCGCCACCGCCGAGGTCAACGACCGGGTCCGCGGTACCGGCTCGTTCGCCACCGCGACCAGGGCGCTGGAGAACCTGGCCGAGGCCGGGATGAGGGACTTCAAGGTCTCCGTCGTCGTCACCCGGGAGAACGTGTCGCAGCTCGACGCGTTCAAGGCCCTCACCGACCGGTACGGCGCCCAGCTGCGCATCACCCGGCTCCGCCCCTCCGGCCGCGGCGCCGACGTCTGGGACCAGTTGCACCCCACCCAGGCCCAGCAGCGGGAGCTCTACGCCTGGCTGCTGGCCAACGGCGACCGCGTGCTCACCGGCGACTCGTTCTTCCACCTGTCCGCCTACGGCGAGTCCCTGCCGGGGCTGAACCTGTGCGGCGCCGGGCGGGTGGTCTGCCTGATCGACCCGGTCGGCGACGTCTACGCCTGCCCGTTCGCCATCCACGAGCAGTTCCTCGCCGGCAACGTCCGGGACGAGGGCGGCTTCCAGCGGGTGTGGCAGCAGTCCGACCTGTTCCGTGAGCTGCGCAGCCCGCAGACCGGCGGCGCCTGCACCAGGTGCGCGCACTTCGACGCCTGCCGCGGCGGCTGCATGGCGGCCAAGTTCTTCACCGGCCTGCCGCTGGACGGCCCCGACCCCGAGTGCGTGCAGGGGTACGGCGAGACCGCGCTGGCCGCCCGGGACGCCGACCTGGTCACGCCGAAGAGCCACCTCGACCACTCGCACACCGGCCCGGTCCGCGGCCAGCCCACGCTGCTGGGCATGCCCGCGGTCCCCGCTCGACCCGCACCCGCACCCGCACCCGCACCGCCCGCCCGGGCGTGCGACGAGTCCCCGCTGGCCGGCCTGCAGCTCGGCTGAGCCTCAGCGGATCGGCGCCACCCCGGCGGGCCCGGGCCCGTCGGGGAGCAGGCCGGGCGCGAGGTCGGCCAGGGTCATGGTCAGGAGCAGGGCGACGAGCAGGGCGAGCGTGAGCACGGGGCACCTCCGGTGGACGTGCCCCAGGCTGACCGTCGCCCCTGACCGGGCCCGGTGACCTGCCTGGGAGTCCGCTGGGTGCCCCTGGCCCCCTCGCAGGCCCCGGCCCGCGGGGAGCGTGGGCCGGGGGGGCGAGGGGGTCCTCCATCAGGGGAGGTCGACGACGTCCTTCTCGCCGGTGTCGGGCTTCGAGCCGGTGGTCTTGGCCTTGACGAAGCTCAGCGCCGTCGCCAGCCGGTTGCCGGGGCTGTCCCAGTACTCGGCGGTGTCGCCGTCGACCTTCACCAGGACGACGGAGGGGTCCTCGGGCCCCTGCGGCAGCCACGCCTCGACGCCGCTGTTCCACAGCTCCTTCTTCTTCTCGACGTCGTCGACGACGCGCGCGGTCCCGGTCAGCGAGACCCAGGTGCCGCCCGAGCCGATGCCCACGTTGACCTGCGGCGAGGCCTGGACGTGGCCGAGCCACGGGGCGTCGTGCTCGGCGAAGAACCAGAGGTCGCCGTCGAACTCGACCTCCTGCAGCGCCATGGGGCGGCTGGTGAGCCGGCCGTCGGGCATGGTCGTGGTGAGGAAGCCGAACTTCTGGCCCTTGATGAGCCCGGCGACCTTGGCGGTGGCGTCCTGCGAGTCGGTGGTCATGTCCCTGCCCTTCCCCGGATCGGCCACGTGACACGGGCGACACCCCGGCGTCCCGGAATGGACCGGCAGCCGGTTGCCTTGGGCAACGTCGTGACGACGATCCAGGACCGGCCGGAGACGCGACCGGCGACGACCCCCGACCGGCCCGGGACCGCCCGTACCGCGCTGACCCTCGGCGCCTTCGTGGCGCTCGGCCCCCTCACCGTGGACATGTACCTCCCGGCGCTGCCCACCATCGCCGACGACCTGCGGACCAGCTCGGCCACGGTGCAGCTGACCCTCACCGGCACGCTGGTCGGGTTGGCGCTGGGCCAGCTGGTGCTCGGGCCGCTGTCGGACGCCCTCGGCCGCCGCCGCCCGCTGCTGGCCGGGACGGCGCTGCACGTCGTCGCCTCGCTGCTGGTGCTCGTCGCGCCGTCGATCGCGGTGCTCGGGGTGCTGCGCTTCCTGCAGGGCGTGGGGACGGCGGCCGGCGCGGTCATCGCGCTCGCGGTCGTGCGGGACCTGTTCGAGGGCCGGGCCGCGGCCACCATGCTGTCCCGGCTGTTCCTCGTCCTCGGCGCGGCGCCGGTGCTCGCGCCGACCGTCGGCGGGGAGGTACTCCGGGTCACCTCGTGGCGCGGCGTGTTCCTGCTGCTCGCCGTCTACGGCCTGGCGCTGCTCGCCGTCGGCTGGTTCGCCGTGCGCGAGACGCTGCCGGAGGAGCGGCGGCGCAGCAGCGGCGTCGCCGGGACGCTGCGCGGCTACCGGGCGCTCCTGCGCGACCGCGCCTACGTCGGACTGGTGCTGGTCGCCGGGCTGACGATGGCCGGGCTGTTCAGCTACGTGTCGGGCTCCTCGTTCGTCTTCCAGGACCAGTTCGGCCTCGACGAGCAGCAGTTCGGCCTGCTCTTCGGCGCCGGCGCGGTCTGGCTGATCGGCGCCACCCAGCTCAACCCGGTCGTGCTGCGCTGGTTCTCCCCGGCCCAGGTCCTCGTGACCGGCGTCGTCGTGGGCGCGCTCGCGGGCGCGGTGCTGCTGGTGCTCGCGGGCACCGGCACCGGCGGGCTGTGGGCGGTCGCGCTGCCGCTGTGGGCGGTGCTGTTCGCCTCCGGCCTGGCGCTGCCCAACGCCCCGGCGCTCGCGCTGTCCCGGCACGGCGAAGCGGCCGGCACCGCGGCGGCGCTGCTCGGCGCGGTGCAGTTCGGCGTCGGCGCGGCGGTGGCCCCGCTGGTCGGCGTGCTCGGCAACGACGCGGTCGCCATGGGCGTCGTCGTCCTGACCGCGCTGGTCGTGGCGATCGCGGTCCTGCTGCTCGTCGTCCGGCCGTGGCAGCTCCCCGTGGACGTCGACGCCGAGGCCGTCCCCGCCTGAGCCGCCCGGCCGCGGGGGGACTGCCTAGGCTGACCCGGTGCCCGACCTGGCCGCCGCCGCGTGGCCGGAGCTGCCCGAGCGCCCGCTGCTGGTCGTCCCGCTCGGCTCGGTCGAGCAGCACGGGCCCGCCCTGCCGTTCGCCACGGACACGGTCGTGGCCGAGGCGGTGGCACGGGCGGCGGACCTCGACGGCGTCCTGGCCCCCGCCCTGCCCTACGGCGCCAGCGGCGAGCACGAGGGCTTCCCCGGCACCGTCTCGATCGGCACCGAGGCGCTGGCCACGCTGCTCGTCGAGTACGGCCGCTCCGCCTGCCGCTGGGCCGGCCGGCTGCTCGTCGTCAACGGGCACGGCGGCAACCTCGACGCGCTGCGCCGGGCCGTGCCGCTGCTGCGCACCGAGGGCCGCGACGCCGCCTGGTTCCCCTGCGGCGTCCCCGGCGGCGACGCGCACGCCGGGCGCACCGAGACCTCGCTGCTGTTGCACGTGGAACCGTCGGCCGTGCGGGCCGACCGGTCCGTCGCCGGCGTGACGACGCCGATCGGCGAGCTGCTGCCCCGGCTGCGCGCCGACGGTGTGCACGGGGTGAGCCCCACCGGCGTGCTCGGCGACCCGGCCGGCGCCTCGGCGGAGGAGGGCGCCCGCCTGCTGGCCGGCCTGGCGGTCCGCCTGGCGGCGGCGGTGGCCCGCTGGGACGTGGGCGAGGACGGGCGGCTCCGCTAGCCCCGCGGGCCCCGGTCTCCCCCGCGCGCCAGGATGGCGGGGACACGACACGGGGAGGAGACGCCGATGACCCAGCAGCCGGCCGTCGAGCAGGGCGCGGAGGTGGCCGCGGGGCGCGGCGCCGTCGAGACCAACGGCATCAACGTCATCGCCGAGGAGGAGCGCCGCGGCCGCCCGCGCCAGCTGTTCTGGCCGTGGTTCGGCGCCAACGTGAGCGTCCTGGGCCTGGCCTACGGCTCGTTCCTGCTCGGCTTCGGCATCTCCGCCGGGCAGGCGCTGGTCGCCGGGACGGTCGGCATCGTCGTCTCGTTCCTGCTCTGCGGGCTCGTCGCGATCGCCGGCAAGCGCGGCTCGGCGCCCACCCTCGTGCTCAGCCGCGCCGCGTTCGGCGTGCACGGCAACCGGGTCCCGGCCGCGCTGTCCTGGGTGCTCACCGTGGGCTGGGAGACGGTGCTGGTCAGCCTGGCCACCCTCGCGACGGCGACGGTGTTCGGGCAGCTCGGGTGGAGCGGCGGGACGACGACCCAGGTGGTCGCGCTGCTCGTCGTCGCCGCGCTGGTCGTGGCCGGCGGCGTGCTCGGCTTCGACGCGATCATGCGCATGCAGGCGGTGATCACCGTCGTCAGCGGCGTCCTCACCGTCGTCTACGTGGTGCTGGTGGCCGACGACGTCGACTGGTCGGCGGTGACCGCGGTCCCGGGCGGCACGACGGCGGCCGTCGTCGGCGCGCTGGTGCTGGCGATGACCGGCTACGGCTTCGGCTGGGTGAACGCCGCCGCGGACTACTCGCGCTACCTGCCGCGGACGGCGTCGACCGGCGGCGTGGTCGGCTGGACGACGTTCGGCGGCGCGCTGGCCCCGGTGGTGCTGCTGGGCACCGGCCTGCTGCTGGCCGCGTCGGACCCGGAGCTGTCGGGCGCGATCGGCGCCGACCCGATCGGCGCGCTCGGCGCGATCCTGCCGACCTGGTTCCTCGTGCCGTTCGTCGTCGTCGCGGTGCTCGGCCTGGTCGGCGGCGCGCTGCTGGACATCTACTCGTCGGGGCTGTCGCTGCTGGCCGCCGGGGTGCGGGTGCCCCGCCCGGTCGCCGCCGGCATCGACGGCACCCTCATGGTGCTGGGCGCGATCTGGGTGGTGTTCCTCGCGGACGCGGACTTCTCGTTCCAGTTCCAGGGGTTCCTCATCACCCTCGGCGTGCCGATCGCCGCCTGGTGCGGGGTCTTCCTCGGCGACCTCGCGCTGCGCCGCCGCCGCTACGCGGAGGCCGACCTCTACGACGCGCGGGGCCGCTACGGCGCCGTCCCGCCGGTTCCGCTGGCGCTGCTCGGGGTGGGGACCGTGCTCGGCTGGGGGCTGGTCACCAACACCTACGCCGGCTGGCTGGACTGGCAGGGCTACCTGCTCGGCCCGCTCGGCCTCGGCGGCCGCGAGGGCGAGTGGGCCTTCGCCAACCTCGGCGTCCTGGCCGCCTTCCTCGTCGGGCTGCTCGGCACGCTCGCGCTGCGCCGCGGGGCCGTGCGGACGCAGGAGGCCGCCCCGGCGGTGCCGGGACGGCCTCCTGCGTACTGAGCCGGTCAGCCCTGCAGGGTCTCCGCGAACAGCGGCACGGCGTTCTCCAGGGCGTACCGGGTCCCGAGGACCGAGCCGCTGGAGAAGGCGCTGACCAGCGTCTCGTCCTCGAGCACGAGGGCGTTCCCCTGCTGCACCGACGGCAGCGTCTGCCACAGCGGGTTCGAGGTGATCTGCGCCGGGTCGACGAAGATCGGGAAGACGACGGTCAGCGGCGCGTCGAGCAGCGAGACCTGCTCGTCGGAGACCGGGACGAAGAAGTTCTCCGTGGCGAGGTCCTGGATCGCCTGCTTGTTGGTGAAGCCCAGCGCCTCCATGAAGTCGACCCGGGTGTCGCCGCGGACGTAGGCGCCGAAGCCCTCGGAGGTGTACGCGCCGACGGCGACCTCGGTGCCGTCGAACGCCGGGTCGGCCGCGGCGGCGTCGGCGAAGCGCTGCTCGAGGTCGCTCTGCAGCTGCGCGGCCTCATCGCTCTTCCCGAGCGCCTGGCCGACCAAGTCCAGCTGCTGCTGCCAGGTG
Organism: Geodermatophilus sp. SYSU D01045; assembly: GCF_054050295.1. Taxonomy (NCBI): domain Bacteria; kingdom Bacillati; phylum Actinomycetota; class Actinomycetes; order Geodermatophilales; family Geodermatophilaceae; genus Geodermatophilus; species Geodermatophilus sp. SYSU D01045. The sequence continues at coordinate 113,481 of NZ_JBJGZB010000016.1, read as the reverse complement.
GTCTGGTAGGCGCCGACCCCCTCGGGCTGGCCGATCGTCGGGGCGATCGCGCTCAGGGAGTCGTAGCGCTCCTGGGTGGCGTCGGAGCGGGTGTCGAGGATGAGGTCGGGCTCCAGCGCGGCGATCGCCTCGAGGCTGGGCTCGAGGGTCTCGATGATCTCCGGCACCTCGTCGTAGAGCCCCTCGGCCCACGGGCCGACGCCCTCGCCGCCGAAGCCGAGCCAGTCGCTCGCGCCGACCGGCTGCACGCCCAGCGCCAGCGCGGTCTCGGCGTCGGACCAGCCGAGGGCCACCACGCGCTGCGGCTCCTCCTCGACCTCCACGTCGCCGAAGGCGGTGCTGACGGTGACGGGGAAGGCGCCGTCGCCGCCGGCCGCGGGGGAGGAGGCCTCGGACCCCGCCGTCGAGCCCCCGTCGTCGGAGCCGCAGGCGGCCAGTGCCGCGGCGGTGGTGAAGGCGGCCGCGGCCAGGGCGGCGCGCCGGGTCAGGGGACGGGACATGGACGTTCTCCTTCGGTCGGTCGCGGTAAGGCTAGCCTGACCTCACCTGGCCGCTGCGCCGCGGGCGGTTAGGGTCCGGCCGTGACGCACCCCTCCGGCTGGCTCGTCGTCGTCGACCTGCAGCGGGTGTTCGGTGACCCGGACTCCCCGTGGACGGCGCCCCGCTTCGAGGAGGTCCGCCCGCGCGTCCGGCGCCTGGTCGACGCCTTCGGGGAACGCGTCGTCCTCACCCGCTTCGTGGCGCCGCAGGAGCCCACCGGCGCCTGGGTCGACTACTACGAGCGGTACCCCTTCGCGCTCCAGCCGCCCGACGCCCCGCTGTGGGACCTGGTCGAGGACCCCGGCCCGACCCGCGTGTTCACCGCGACCACCTTCGGCAAGTGGGGCCCGGAGCTGGCGGAGGTGGTCGGAGACGGGCCGCTGACCGTGGCCGGCGTGGCCACCGACTGCTGCGTCGTCTCCACCGTGCTGCCCGCCGCCGACGCCGGCGTGCCGGTGCGGGTGGTCGCCGACGCCTGCGCCGGCAGCAGCGACGACGACCACCGCAAGGCGCTGGACCTCATGGGCCTCTACGCCCCGCTGGTCGAGGTCACCACCACCGGCGACGTGCTGGCCGGGTGAGCCTCCCGCCGCCTCCGGACGCCCGGCTGCCCGACGGCTGGGCGGTGCGGCTGGACCCGCGCACCCGCCGCCTGGAGGACGGCGCGGCGCTGCTCGGCGGCTCGCCGCTGCGGCTGCTGCGCCTGGCGCCCCGCGCCCGCGACCTGCTCGCCGGCGACCGGCTCGTCGTCACCGGCCCGGCGACGGCGGCGCTCGCGGCCCGCCTGCAGGACGCCGGGGTCGCCATCCCCGAGCCCGCCGGTCCCGCGCCCGGCCCGGACGGCGTCACCGTCGTCGTCCCCGTGCGCGACCGCGCCGCCGGGGTCGCCCGCCTGCTGGCCGCCCTGCGCGCCGACCCGGACACCGCCGCCGTGCGCGTGCTCGTCGTCGACGACGGCTCGGCCGACGCCGCCGCGCCGGCCGCGGCCGCCGCCGCGGGCGGGGCGGAGGTGCTGCGGCACGACCGCTCGCTCGGGCCCGCCGCCGCGCGGAACACCGGGCTGCGCGCCGCGACGACCGGCGCCGTCGCCTTCCTCGACTCCGACTGCGTGCCCCGGCCCGGCTGGCTGGCGGCCCTGCTGCCGCACCTCGCCGACCCGCGGCTGGCCGTCGTCGCCCCGCGGATCACCGCCCTGCCGGCCGCGGACCCCGGGTGGGTGACCGCCTACGAGACGGCGGTCAGCGCCCTGGACATGGGCCGGGACCCGGGGCCGGTCGCGCCGCTGTCGGGCCTGCCCTACCTGCCCAGCGCGGCGCTGCTGGTCCGGCGGGCGGCGCTGGGGGAGGGCTTCGACGCCGGCATGCGGGTGGCCGAGGACGTCGACCTGGTCTGGCGGCTGGCCGCGGCCGGCTGGCGGGTGCGCTACGAGCCGGCCGCGCGGGTGGACCACGAGCACCCGTCGGCCACCGGGGCGTGGCTGCGCCGGCGCGCGCTCTACGGCACGGGGGCCGCGCCGCTGGCCGCCCGGCACGGCCGCGCCGTCGCGCCGGTGGTCGTGAGCCCGTGGTCGGCCGCGGCCCTGGCCCTGGCGCTGGCCGGTGGGCGCGCCGGCCGGGTGCTGGCGGCCGCCGTGCTCGGCGACGCGACGGTCCGCCTGGCGCGCCGCGTCGCCGGCCCGGGCCGCCGGCCGCCGTACGGCCTGGCCGCGGCGCTGGTGCTGCGCGGCACGGCCGCGGCCGGCCGCACGCTGGCCCGCTCGGCCACCCGGCACCACTGGCCGCTGACCGCCGTCGCGGCGCTGGTCTCCCGCCGCGCGCGGCGGGCCGCACTGGCCGTCGCCGTCGCCGACGCCGTCCTCGCCTGGTGGCCGCACCGGGCGGAGGTGGGCCCGTTGCGCTTCGCTGCCGCCCGCCGGCTGGAGGACCTGGCCTACGGCGCGGGGCTCTGGGCGGGGGCGCTGCTCCGCCGCGACCCGGCCGCGCTGCTCCCCGCGCGACCGCCGGCGGTCTGAGGCCCGGCCCGTCCCTGGTGGAATCGTGCGATCCGGGTCACCATGTGCGGGCCATGACTCTCTGTTCGGGGGACACGCCGTGACCGGCGCCAGCCCGTGGCTCGCGCTGCCCGAGGGGCGTCCCACGCCCGGACTGACCCGCCGCCTGCGCGCGGCCCACGAGACGCTGGTGACCCGGGGCGCCCCGCCGCCCCGCCCGGACGTGCGGTCGGTGGTCTGGGACTCCTGGCGGCGCAGCCTGGGCAGCGGCGTCGACCCCGACGGGCAGGGCCCGCCGGTCGACCTGCTCGACGACGACCTCGCCGGCTACCGCGCCGCCCACCCGCTGGCCCCGGTGCTGCCGGTGATCCGCCGGCTGCTGGTCGAGGACGCCGAGGCCGACCGGATGATCGTCGCGGTCACCGACGCCGACGGCCGGATGCTGTGGGTGGAGGGCGACCGCCGCCTGCGCTCGCTGGCCGAGACGATGAACTTCGTCGCCGGCGCCCGGTGGGCCGAGGAGGTCGCCGGCACCAACGCCCCCGGCACCGCGCTCGCCCTCGACCACCCGGTGCAGATCTACGGCAGCGAGCACTACCGCCGCCCGGTGCAGCCGTGGAGCTGCTCGGCCGCGCCGGTCCACCACCCGGTCACCGGGGTGCTGCTCGGCGCCATCGACGTCACCGGCGGCGACCACGTGGCCAGCCCGCACGTGCTCACGCTCGTCCGCGCGACCGTGGCCGCCGTCGAGTCCGAGCTGCGCTGGCTGCACCGCGAGGAGCAGCGCGACGCCGCCCGCGGTCCCCGGCCCGCACCGCCGGTGCGGCCCGCCGCGCCCCGGCTGGACGTCCTCGGCCGCGAGCGCGCCCGGCTGACCCTGCCCGGCGGACCGGTCGAGCTCTCGCTGCGCCACTCCGAGCTGCTGCTCCTGCTCGCCGAGGCGGCCGCCGCGGGGGAGGGCCGCAGCACCGAGCAGCTGGCCGCCGAGTGCCACGCCGGCGACACCGCCGCGGTCACCGTGCGCGCCGAGCTGTCCCGGCTGCGCCGGCTGGTCGGCGACGACCTGGTCGGCTCGCGCCCCTACCGGCTGCTGCGCCCGCTGGAGACCGACCTGGAGGCGGTGCGCCGGCTGCTCGACCGCGGCGCCGTCGCCGCGGCGCTGGACCGCTACCCCGGCCCGGTCCTGCCCCGCTCGACCGCGCCCGGCGTCGCCCTCGCCCGCCGCCGCCTGGTCGCCGCGCTGCGCGGCGCCGTGCTCGGCAGCCGCCGGCCCGAGCTGCTGCTGCGCTGGACCGCCCTGCCCGAGGCCCGCGACGACGCCGCCGCCTGGCAGGCCTGCCTCGAGGCCCTGCCCGCCGGGTCCCCGCGCCGCGGCGCCGTCGCCGCCCACCTGCTCGCCCTCCGGCGGTCCCCCCGCGCCTGAGGCCCCTGCGGCAGAGATGGCCATCTCCGCCACCCGGGGAATCATTTCCGCCACCCGGGGAATACGGCCCGGCGGCGTTCACTTGGCACGGTCACGTGAGTGCCAGCACCGCCGCCCCGCCGGCTCCCGCGACCCCGTCCCTGGCCACGCCGCGCGTCGCCGTCGCGCTGGTCGCGCTCGCGCTCGGCGGGTTCGCGATCGGCACCACCGAGTTCGTCACGATGGGCCTGCTGCCCGACATCGCCGCCGGCGTCGGCGTGGACATCCCGACGGCGGGCCACGTCATCTCCGCCTACGCGCTCGGCGTCGTCGTCGGCGCCCCGGTCATCGCCGCGCTGGGCGCCCGGCTGCCCCGCCGCGCCCTGCTCGTCGGGCTCATGGCCGCCTTCCTCGCCGGCAACGCGCTGAGCGCCCTCGCGCCCGGGTCGGCGTCGCTGCTGCTGGCCCGGTTCGTCAGCGGCCTGCCGCACGGCGCCTACTTCGGCGTCGCCTCGCTGGTCGCCGCCTCCCTGGTGCCGCCGTCGCTGCGCGGCCGGGCGGTGAGCACGGTGATGCTCGGGCTGGCCGTGGCCAACGTCGCGGGCGTCCCCGCGGCCACCTGGCTCGGGCAGACGCTGGGCTGGCGCTCGGCCTACTGGGCCGTGGTGGTCCTCGCCGCGCTCACCGTCGCGGCCGTGCTCGCCGTCGTCCCCTCCACGCCCGGGTCGCAGGAGGCGAGCGTGCGCGCCGAACTCGGCGCGCTGCGCCGCCCGCAGGTGCTGCTCACCCTGGCCGTGGCCACCGTCGGGTTCGGCGGCATGTTCGCCGTCTACAGCTACGTCGCGCCGCTGACCACCGAGGTCACCGGCCTCTCGCGCGGCGTCGTCCCCTGGGTGCTGCTCGCCTTCGGCATCGGCGGCGTCGTGGGGACCGCACTCGGCGGGCGGCTGGCCGACATCGCGCTGTTCCGCTCGCTGGTCGCCACGCTCGTCGCGCTGGCCGTCCTCCTGGCGCTGGTCGGCCCCGCCGCCGCCACCGGCCCCACCCTGCTGGCCGGCATCTTCCTGCTCGCGGTCGCCGCGTCGACGCTGGTCGTGTGCCTGCAGCTGCGGTTGATGGAGGTCGCCGGGGAGGCGCAGATGCTCGGTGCCGCGCTCAACCACTCGGCGCTCAACGCGGCCAACGCCCTCGGCGCGTGGCTGGGCGGCGTGGTCATCGCCGCCGGGTACGGCTACACCGCACCGAGCCTGGTCGGCGTCGGGCTGGCCGTGCTCGGCCTGGTCGCGCTGGCCGGCAGCGCGGCCCTGCGGCGGCGGGAGCTGCGCGCCGTTCCCGCCTGACGCGCGCTGCAACGGGCCTGCAACCTCTCCGCTGCGGCAGACCGGCCGCCGCTGCGCCGCAGCTGCGGCCAGTACGCCCGCGGACCTCCGCAACTGCGGACAAGCAGGTCACCCGGTCACAGGTAAGCGTGGCCTAAGTCACTCCGCCGTTGACAGACTCCGCCGCGGAGCGCCCGCGGGACGGGCGCGATCGCCCCCTGCACCGGAGCGGAGGATCCATGACCCAGGTCAGCATGAGGGTCGACGGCGTGACCTACACCGACGAGGTCGAACCCCGGACCCTGCTGGTCCACCACCTGCGCGAGGCCCTTGGCAAGGTGGGCACCGTGGTCGGCTGCGACACCAGCAACTGCGGCGCCTGCACCGTCCACCTCGACGGGCAGGCCGTGAAGTCCTGCACCGTCCTCGCCGTCCAGGCCGACGGCGCCGAGGTCACCACCATCGAGGGCATCGGCAGCGAGGGCGCACTGCACCCGGTGCAGAAGGCCTTCCACGAGATGCACGGTCTCCAGTGCGGCTACTGCACGCCCGGGATGATCATGGCCTCGATCGACCTGCTCAAGGAGAACCCGAGCCCCAGCGAGACCGAGGTCCGCGAGGGCATCGAGGGCAACCTCTGCCGCTGTACCGGCTACCAGAACATCGTCCGCGCGGTGCAGCAGGCCGCGGGGGAGATGTCCGGCTCCTCCGAGACCCTGGGAGCGCAGGCGTGACCGTCACCGAGGACGCGGCCACCACCCAGACCCCGGCCCCGGACAAGGAGGTCGGCAAGGCCCGCCGCCGCAAGGAGGACGCCCGCCTCATCACCGGGCGCACCACCTGGACCGACAACATGGTCCTGCCCGGGATGCTGCACCTCAGCGTCGTGCGCAGCCCCGTGGCCCACGCCCGCATCACCTCGATCGACGTCTCGGCGGCGAAGGAGGCCCCCGGCGTCGTCGCGGTGTTCACCGGCCGCGACCTCGCCGACGAGCAGGGCTCCATCCCCTGCGCCTGGCCGGTCACGCCGGACATGAAGAACCCCGGCCACCCCTCGATCGCCGTCGACGGCGTGAACCACGTGGGTGAGGCGGTGGCGGTCATCGTCGCCCGCTCGCGCACCGCGGCCGCCGACGCCGTCGAACTGGTCGACGTCGACTACGAGACGCTGCCGCCGGTCCTCGACATGGAGGAGGCCGTCCGCGACGGCGCGGAGCTGGTGCACGACGAGCTCGGCACGAACACGAGCTACCACTTCGTCTTCGACGCCGGCGAGGCCGGCACGGGCGTGGACACCGAGCAGGCCTTCGCCGACGCCGACGTCGTCGTCAGCCGGCGGTTCGTCAACCAGCGGCTGATCCCGGCGTTCATGGAGCCGCGCTCGGTCGTCGTCCAGCCCCAGGGCGAGAACTTCACGCTGTGGTCGGCCACCCAGATCCCGCACGTGCTGCGGGTGATGCTGGCGATGGTCACCGGCATCCCGGAGCACAAGCTGCGCGTCGTCGCCCCCGACGTCGGCGGCGGCTTCGGCGGCAAGCTGCAGGTCAACCCCGAGGAGATCCTCGCGCTGCTGATCGCGCGCCGCCTCGGCAAGCCGGTCAAGTGGACCGAGACGCGCAGCGAGTCGCTGATGACCGCCCACCACGGCCGCGACCAGATCCAGTACATCGACGTGGCCGCCGACCGCGAGGGCAACGTCAAGGGCCTGCGCGTGCGGCTGCTCGCCGACATGGGCGCCTACCTGCGGCTGATCACCCCGGGCGTCCCGGCGCTGGGCGCGTTCATGTTCCCCGGCATCTACAAGTTCCCGGCCTACCGCTTCGAGTGCGACGGCGTCTTCACCAACAAGGTCCCCACCGACGCCTACCGCGGCGCCGGCCGGCCCGAGGCCACCTTCGCCGTCGAGCGGATCATGGACGAGCTCGCCGTCGAGCTCGGGATGGACCCGCTCGAGCTGCGGCGCAAGAACTGGATCGACGCCGCGGAGTTCCCGTTCACCACCGTCGCCGGCCTCGAGTACGACAGCGGCGACTACGACTCGGCCACCCAGCAGGCGCTGGAGCTGCTCGGCTACGACGAGCTGCGCGAGGAGCAGCGCCGCCGGCGCGAGTCGGACGACCCGGTGCAGCTCGGCATCGGCTTCTCCACCTTCACCGAGATGTGCGGCCTGGCGCCCTCCCGGGTGCTCGGCTCGCTGTCCTACGGCGCGGGCGGCTGGGAGTCGGCGTCGATCCGGATGCTGCCCACCGGCAAGGTCGAGGTCGTCACCGGCTCGACGCCGCACGGCCAGGGCCACGAGACGGCGTGGAGCCAGCTGGTCGCCGACCAGCTCGGCGTGCCGTTCGAGGACGTCGAGGTGCTGCACGGCGACACCGCCGTCGCCCACAAGGGCATGGACACCTACGGCTCGCGCTCGCTGGTCGTCGGCGGCACCGCGGTGGTCAAGGCCGCCGACAAGGTGATCGCCAGGGCCCGCCGGGTCGCCGCGCACCTGCTCGAGGCCAACGAGGACGACCTGGACTTCTCCGGCGGGAAGTTCACCGTCCGCGGGACGCCGGGCACCGGGATGTCGATCCAGGAGATCGCGCTCGCCGTCTTCGCCGCGCACGACTACCCCGAGGACATCGAGCCCTCGATCGACGCGGACGCGACCTTCGACCCGGTCAACTTCTCCTTCCCGCACGGCACGCACGTGTGCGCGATGGAGGTCGACACCGAGACCGGGTTCGTGAAGATCCGCAAGTACGCCTGCGTCGACGACGTCGGCACGATCGTCAACCCGCTCATCGTCGAGGGGCAGGTGCACGGCGGCCTGGCCCAGGGCATCGCGCAGGCGCTGTACGAGGAGGCCGTCTACGACGCCGACGGCAACCTCACCACCGGCACCTTCGTCGACTACCTGGTCCCCTCGGCCGCCGACCTGCCGCACTTCGACACCGGCAACACCGTGCACGTGGCGCCGGGCAACCCGATCGGCGCCAAGGGCGTGGGCGAGGCCGGCTGCATCGCCAGCACCCCGGCGGTGGTCAACGCCGCGCTCGACGCCGTCCGGCACCTCGGCGTGGAGGACATCCGGATGCCGCTGACCCCCGAGCGGGTGTGGCGGGCCATCCACGAGGGCGGCGACGGCGGGGACCGGGCCACGGCCGGGTCCAACGCCTACGGCGGCGCCCAGACCGAGACCACCGCCGGTGTCTCGACCCCCCAGTCCGCTCTCGGAGGCGACCGGTGACCGGCCGACACGACGAAGGAGTAGAGCCGTGATCCCCGCCCCGTTCGAGTACGTCCGGCCGACGACGGTCGAGGAGGCCGTCCAGGCGGTCGCCGAGGGCGGCGAGGACGTCAAGGTCATGGCCGGCGGCCAGTCGCTCATCCCGGTCATGCGGCTGCGCCTGGCCGCGCCGGAGACGATCGTCGACCTCGGCCGGGTGGCGGAGATGCGCGGCGTCCGCGAGGAGGGCGACTCGCTGGTCATCGGTGCGATGACCACGCACGCCGACGTCCTCACCGACCCGCTGATCGCGCAGCACGCGAAGCTCGTCGCGGAGGCGACCGAGACGGTGGCCGACCGGCAGACCCGCCGGCGCGGCACCTTCGGCGGCGCCCTGGCGCACGCCGACCCGGCCGGCGACCTGCCGGCGGTGGCGCTCGCGCTGGACGCCGAGATGGTCGTCGCCGGGCCGGGCGGGCGCCGCACGGTGCCCGCGCGGGAGTTCTTCGTCGACTACCTGACCACCGCCCTCGACGAGGGCGAGGTCCTGGTCGAGATCCGGGTGCCGAAGCTGGCCGGCGACTGGGGCGTGCGCTACGAGAAGTTCAACCGCGTGGCGCAGGCGTGGTCGATCGTCGCGGTCGCCGCGGCGGTGCGGCGCGAGAACGGGCACATCGCCGAGGCGCGGATCGGGCTGACCAACATGGGCCCGACCCCGCTGCGGGCGTCGGCCACCGAGGCCGCGCTCAGCGGTGCCGCCGCGTCCCCGGACACGGTGGCCTCCGCGGCGCGGTCGGCGGCCGAGGGCACCAGCCCGAGCAGCGACCTCAACGCCCAGGCCGACTACCGCGAGCACCTCGCGCAGGTGCTCACCCGCCGCGCGGTCACCGCCGCCGCCGGGTTGTAGCGTCCGACACAACCCCGGCTCCGCCGTCCCTCGGCCGGCCCGCCCTCCCGGGCGGACCGGCCGAGGTCCTTTCCCACCCCGGAGGTCGCACCGTGCAGCTGGAGAACTCGTTCACCGTCCCCGTGCCCGTCGACGAGGCCTGGCGGGTGCTGCTCGACATCGAGCGGATCGCCCCGTGCATGCCCGGCGCCGCGCTCGACTCGGTCTCCGGTGACGACTTCACCGGCCGGGTCAAGGTCAAGCTCGGCCCGATCAACCTGACCTACCAGGGCAAGGCGTCGTTCGTGGAGAAGGACGAGGCCGCGCACCGCGCCGTCATCGACGCGCGCGGCAAGGACCAGCGGGGCAACGGGACGGCGGCGGCCACCATCACCGCCCAGCTCCAGGGCGAGGGGACGACGACGCGGGTCGACGTCCTCACCGACCTCAACATCACCGGCCGCCCGGCCCAGTTCGGCCGCGGCGTCATGACCGACGTCGGCAACAAGCTGCTCGGCCAGTTCGCCGACAAGCTCGCCGCCCAGCTGGCCAGCGGCGACGACGTGACCGTCGACCAGGCGGCCGCCGCGGAGCAGCAGGAGCCGACCGTCACCGGGAAGGTCACCGCCACCGCGGCCGGGGTCGCCGAGGAGGTCGCCCAGTCGGTCGAGCAGGTGCCCGGCGACAACGCGGTCGCCGCGAAGGTGCGCGGGGCCGGCACGGCGGCGCGGGAGGCCGCGGCGTCCGCCACCGACGCCGCGCGCAAGCCCGCGAAGAAGGCCCCCGCGAAGAAGGCGGCAGCCGCGGCGGCGTCGTCCTCCCCGTCGCCGACGGAGACCGCGCCGATCACCGCCCCGGTCACCGGCGCCACCGACACCGTCTCCATCCCCGCGGTGTCGGACACCGCGCCGGCCGCGGCGGACGCCGCCCCGTCGGCCTCGGACACCGCGCCGGCCGCGGCGGTCGGTCCGGTGCCGAGCACGCCGCCGTCGCGCAACACCGCCCCGCCGAGCCGCCCGGGCACGGGTGCCCCGCCGCGCAGCACGCCGGCCGCGGCTCCGGTCAGCCGCCAGCCGGCCGCCGAGCCCGAGCCGATCGACCTGCTCGAGGTGGCCGGCGGCGCTGCGCTCGCCCGCTACGCCGGTCCCGGCGCCGCCGTCCTCGCGGTGCTGCTGCTCATCCTCTTCGCAGCCCGCCGCCGTCGTTCCTGAGCGTCGGGCCCGTTGATCATCGGATCCTTGCCGCCGACACGCGCGGACACGCCGGTTCGTGCGGCAACGACCCGATGATCATCGGACGCGTGCACGGGCGGGCGGCGTGTCCGCGCGTGTCGCGTGCACGCAGCCGATGATCAACTCCTGACGGCGGCCAGCTCCTCCAGCCAGGCCAGCGCGGCGGCGGCCACGGCCTGGGGCGCCTTCCCCAGCGAGTGGTCGCCCGGCACGGGGCACACCGACGCCGCCGGCACGCCGTCCAGCGCCGCCGCGACCTCCGCGGGCCGGCCGAAGGCGTCGGTCTCGCCCTGCACCACGACCAGCGGCACGCCGGCGCCGGTGAGCTCGCCGGCGCGGCTGCGCTCGGGCCGGCCCGGCGGGTGCAACGGGAACGCCAGCGCCAGCACGCCGTCCGCCCCGAGCGCCGTCGCCGTCCGGCAGGCCACCCGCGCCCCGGCGCTGCGCCCGCCGAACACCAGCGGCCCGGTCAGTGCGCCACCGGCCCGCAGCGCCTCCACGACGGCGGTCCAGGCGACGTCGAGGCGCGGCGGCGCGGGCGCGATCCGCCTGCCGGCCACCCGCCACGGCTGCTCCACCCGCAGCACCCGCCAGCCCGCCGCGGCGCCCGCGGTCGTCACGGCGACCAGGTCGGCCGACCCGGCGCCCCCGCCGGCGCCGTGCCCGAGCACGAGGGTGCCGCGGGCGCCGTCGGCCGGGCCGTCGGCGTGCACCGCGGCCGGGCCGAGCGGGGTGGCGACCGGCGCGGGGGAGCTCACCGTGCCAGCAGCGCGTCGACCGCCCCCGCGAGGTCCGGGGCGACGACGGCCGGCGCGGGGTAGCCCGGCGGGTACACGCGCTCGCTGCGCGGGAACCACGCCCCGGTGAGGCCGGCCCGCTCGGCGCCGAGCACGTCCCAGCCGTGCGCGGCGACCAGCGCCATCCGCGACGGCTCGACCCCGCAGGCGCCCGCGGCCCACAGGTAGGCCGCGCGGGAGGGCTTCCAGGCGCGCACGGTCTCGCTGGTGAGCGTCCGCTCGACCAGCGGCGTGACGCCGCCGCGCTCCAGCCCCGCCTCGGCCACGCCGGGGGAGCCGTGCGACAGCGTCACCACGCGCACGCCGGCGTCGTGGAGGCGGCGCAGCGCGGGCTCGACGTCCGGGTGCGGTGACAGCTCGAGGAAGGCGTCGGCGACCTCCGCGCGGGCGCCGTCGGGCAGGTCGGTGAGCTGGGCCAGCGCCGAGTCGAAGGCGGCGCGGAAGGGCAGCCAGACGCCGGCCACCGTGGCCGCCGTCCCGGTGTGCAGGGTGCGGCCGAACACGGTGGGCAGCAGTTCCGCGGGCTGCCCGTGCTCGACGAGCGCGGCCCCGACGGGGGAGAGGTCGAGCAGCGTCTCGTTGACGTCGAACGCGACGACCTCGGGGCGCGTCACGCGTCGGCGCCGCGCGGGTCCTCGGCGCGGCCCGCGGTGGTCTGCCGCCGGCGGTGGTGGCGGACGTCCTTCACCCGCTTGTAGACCAGGTAGCCCACGGCCAGGACGGCGACGGCGACGACGACGTAGTCCAGGTAGTGCAGGTTCGCCTCGATGAAGTCACGGGCCAGCCAGCCCAGCGTCACCAGGACGGTGTTCCAGATGAGGCTGCCGGCCGCGGAGTAGAGGAGGAACTGGCCGAACGGCATCCGCACCACGCCCGCGGGCACGGAGATGAAGCTGCGCACGATCGGCACCATCCGGCCGAAGAACACCGCGGAGCGGCCGTGCCGCTCGAACCAGGCGAAGGTCTTGTCGACGTCGGCGGTCTCCACCAGCGGCAGCCGGTCGAGGAAGGCGTGCGACCGGCGCGGGCCCAGCGCCCGGCCGACGTAGTAGAAGAAGATCGCGCCCAGGATCGAGCCGATCGTGGCGCACCCGACGACGGCCACGAACGCGAACGGGCTGTCGATGAGCACACCGGCCGCCCCGAGGACGGCCTCGCTGGGGATCGGCGGGATGACCGTCTCCAGCAGGATGCTGAAGCCGACGCCGATCGGGCCCAGCGAGTCCACGAGGGAGAGCAGCCAGGCGGTGAGCCCACCCTGGTCGGAGGATGCCGCGGCGGCCAGGAAGGACATGGTCCCCACGGTACGGGCGGCATCCGGACGTCGCCCGGACCTCGGAGCGCTGCCCGGACGGCCGGGACGGATGGGGCTAGCGTGCCGCCATGCGTCAGCGCCTCACCGCCCGGGCCGTCGTCGTGGGGGACCGGGCGGGGACCGTCGTCCCGGACGCCGTCGTCGACGTCGAGGACGGGCGCATCGCGTGGGCCGGCGCGGCCGCCGACGCCCCGCCGGCCGGGGACGCCGAGGTCGTGGCGCTGCCCGGCCTGCTCGTGCCGGGGCTGGTGAACGCCCACTCGCACGCGCCGATGGTGCTGTTCCGCGGCCAGGGCGAGGGCCTGCCGCTGGACCGCTGGCTGCGCGAGGTGATGTGGCCGCGGGAGGCCCGGCTGACCGGCGACGACGTCGAGGTGGCGATGACCGCCGCGTCGGCGGAGATGCTGCGCGGCGGGGTCACCGCCAGCGTGGAGATGTACTTCTCGCCCGAGCGGATCGCCGCGGCGGTCGGGGCCACCGGCGCCCGGGCGGTGGTCGCGGCGCCGATGGTGCCGCTGCCGGGCATGCCGCCGCTGGAGGAGCAGATGGCCGCCGCGGTGGACCTGGCCGGGCACGCCGACGCCGACGGCCTGGTGGAGTACGGCCTGGGCCCGCACGCGGCCTACACCGTGCCGCTGCCCCTGCTGCGCCGCGCCGCCGAGCTCACCCGCGAGCACGGGATGCTGCTGCACCTGCACGTGGCCGAGACCGCCACCGAGGGCGACGGCCTGCTCGCGGCGCACGGGCTGTCGGTGCCCGCGCTGCTGGCCGCGCACGACGTCCTGGGCGGGCGGGTGCTGGCCGCGCACTGCGTGCACCTCGACGACGCCGACCTGGAGCTGTGGGCCGAGTACGACGTCGCCGTCGCGCACTGCCCGGCCAGCAACGCCAAGCTCGCCAGCGGCATCGCGCCGGTCCGGGCGATGCTCGACCGCCGGATCCGGGTGGGCCTGGGCACCGACGGGCCGGCGTCCAACGACGGCCTGGACCTGCTCGCCGACGTCCGCCTGGCCGCGGGGCTGGCGCGGCTGCGCGAGTCCTCGGCCACGGCGCTCACCGCGGCGGAGGCGTTCTGGCTGGCCACCGGCGGGGCCGCCGCAGCGATCGGCCGCCCCGACCTCGGCCAGGTCGAGGCGGGCCGGCGCGCGGACCTCGTGCACGTGGACACCCGGGACCTCGGCTTCGAGCCGGTCGGGGACGAGACCGACCTGCTCACGCACCTCGTCTGGTCGGGCGCCTCGCGGCTGGTCCGCGACGTCTGGGTCGGCGGCCGTCAGGTGGTCGCCGGCGGCGCGGTCACCACCGTGGACGTCGACGCGCTGCGCACCGAGGTCGCCGAGCGGGCGGCCCGGCTGGCCGGCTGAGGCGCCCGCGGGGCTGGAGGACCGGGGCGCGCGGCGGTTGACTGCGCCGCATGGCGGCGTCCCTGCGGGTCCTGACCATGAACGTGCTCGGGCCGGCCAACCCGGACTGGGCCCGGCGCAGCGCCCTGGTCGGGGAGACGCTGCGCCGGCTGGCCGCCGACGTCGTCGCGCTGCAGGAGGTGCCCGTCGCGGACGGCACCGTGGAGGAGCTGCTCGGCCCCGGGTATCACATGACCCCCTTCTCCCGGGCCGCCGACGACGGGGTGGGCGGCGTGCTGGCCACGCGGGCGCCGCACCGCGTGGTCGAGGAGGTCGACCAGCGCTGCACGCCGCGGGCGCACGACCTCCCCTGGTGCGCGACGCTGCTCGCCGAGGTGGACACCGCGGTCGGCCGCGTGCTGGTCGCCCACCACAAGCCGAGCTGGCAGTTCGGGTTCGAGTTCGAACGCGAGCAGCAGGCCCTCGCCGCCGCGCGGGCGGTCGAGCGCCGGGCCGGCGGGGTGGACCACGCCGTCCTCCTCGGCGACCTCGACGCGACCCCGGACGCGGCGAGCGCACAGTTCCTGCGCGGACGCCGGTCGCTGGAGGGGACGAGCGTCTGCTTCCAGGACGCCTGGGAGACCCTGCACCCGGCCGATCCCGGGTTCACCTTCGACGCCCGGAACCCGCTGGTGCGGGCGGGCGAGGTGGCCACGGCGGTCAGCCGGCGCATCGACTGGGTCCTCGTGCGCAGCGGCGCGCACGGGCCGACGCTGCAGGTCCGTTCCTGCGCCCGGGTGCTGGACGAGCCGGTCGCCGGCGTCTGGGCCAGCGACCACTCCGGCGTCGTCGCCGACCTCGACCTGCCCGGCCACCCGCCGGGCTCCTGGGCTGCTCAACCGATCGGTTGACAAGGGAGTCTGCCGACCCTACCGTTGTGTTCAACCGAGAGGTTGACGAAGGAGGTCGCTGGTGGCGGCAGACCCGCTCTCCCGGGTGTTCGCGGCGCTGGCCGACCCGACGCGGCGCGACATGGTCGCGCGGCTCGCGATCGGCGACGCGACGGTCGGCGAGCTCGCCGCCCCCTACGACGTGACCGTGCAGGCGGTCTCCAAGCACCTGAAGGTGCTCGAGGACGCCGGCCTGGTCAGCCGCAGCCGGGAGGCCCAGCGCCGCCCGGTGCACCTGGAGGCGGAGGTGTTCGACCTGATGACGAAGTGGATCGAGCGCTACCGGCGCCAGGCCGAGGAGCGCTACCGCCGCCTCGACGACGTCCTCCGGTCCATGCCGGACGACGTCTCCCCGCCCATCGCGCAGGAGGAGAACCGGTCATGACCACCAGCACGCGTCAGACGCAGATCGCCGCCGACCCCGAGGTCCCGCTGATCCGCATCACCCGGGAGTTCGACGCCCCGCGCAGCAAGGTGTTCCGCGCGCACACCGACCCGGACCTGCTCGTGCAGTGGATGGGCCCGCGCGGGCTGGAGATGCGCATCGACCGCTACGACTGCCGCACCGGCGGCTCCTACCGCTACGTGCACAGCGACGCCGACGGCGAGTACGCGTTCCACGGCTCCTTCCACGAGGTCCGGCCCGACGAGCTGATCGTGCAGACGTTCACCTTCGAGGGGCAGCCCGACGGCGTCGCCCTGGAGAAGCTCGTGCTCGAGGACCTCGGCGACGGCCGGACCCGGCTCACCGCCACCTCGCTGTGCGACTCGTTCGCCGACCGCGACGCGATGCTCGCCAGCGGCATGGAGGTCGGCGTCGTCGAGGGCTACGAGCGCCTCGACGAGGTGCTCGCGCGTGGCTGAACACGCCGTGGAGATGAAGCTCGAGCTCGTGCCGATCCCCGTCGCCGACGTCGACCGGGCGAAGGCCTTCTACGCCGACCGGCTGGGCTTCACCGTCGACGTCGACGTGCGGCCGGCCGACGGCGTGCGGGTCGTCCAGCTGACCCCTCCGGGTTCGGCCTGCTCCGTCGGCTTCGGCACCGGCCTGGCGGCCTACGAGGGCACTCCCGGCTCGGTGCGGGCGCTGCACCTCGTCGTCGCCGACATCGAGCAGGCCCGTGCGGACCTGGTGAGCCGCGGTGCCGACGTCGGGCCCGTGGTGGACGTGGGGGGCGGGGTGAAGTACGCGGCGATCGCCGACCCGGACGGCAACACCCTGACCCTCCAGGAGATGGCCTGGCGGACGGGCGACGCCTTCTAGGTGCGACGCCTTCTGGGTGCGCGGCCTTCCAGGTGCGACGCCTTCCAGGTGCGACGCCTCCTAGGCGCGCAGCGAGATCGTCTCCCCGCGCACGACGGTCCGCAGCTGCCCGGGCGCCCGCCGCTCGGCGACCTCCCGCACGAAGTCGCCGAGCGGCGACGCGAACCGGTCGTAGTCGTCGTAGTGCACCGGCACGGTCACCGGCGGCTTCAGCAGCTCCACCAGGTCGGCGCCCTGCCGGCCGTCCATGGTCACGGTGACGCCCAGCGCCTTCGTGCCGCCCAGGTGCGGGACGACGACGTCGAGCGGCCCGCAGCGCTCCAGCACCTCGCCCAGCCACGGCCGGAACAGGGTGTCGCCGGTGACGTACCCGCGCCAGGACACCTCGCCGTCGCGGAGCAACTCCAGCACGCTGCCCATCACCGGCGGCAGCACCCGGGCCAGCGGGCCGGGGCCGTGGACGCCGGGCACCGAGGTGATCCGCAGCGTCTCCTCGCCGCGGCTGACCTCGTGCACCTGCCACGGCCGCAGGTCCGCCGTCGCCGAGAAGCCGCGCGAGGACAGCGTGCGCGCGGCCGCCGGGGTGGTGACGACCGGCGTGGCCTTGTCGATGGTCGCGTAGGCGACCCGGTCCCAGTGGTCACCGTGCAGGTGGGACAGCAGGACGGCGTCGAGGTCGGGCAGGTCCTCGGGCAGCAGCGCCGGGTCGGTCAGCCGCCTGGCGAACAGCCCCTTGCCCAGGTAGACGCGCTCGCCGCGCCGGACGAAGTTCGGGTCGGTGAGCAGGGTGAACCCGCCCAGCCGCAGCAGCGTCGTCGCGTTGCCGCCGAAGGTGAGGGTGACGTCGGAGGTGCTCTCGTCGGTCGGCGCGGTGCTGCGGTCGGCGCTGCCCGGGTCGGCGGTCATGCCCGGGCGGCTACCCGTCAGCCGTCGTCCTGCAACCCGGCCGGCCTTGTCGGCGGGTCGCCGGCCGCGGGAGGGTGCCTCCCGGAGGACCCGTCGCAGGACCCAGGAGGAGCCCGATGAGCCAGGTCGATCCGTCCGTCCCGCCGAGCGGCACCGGCTGCGCCGACTGCGACGCCACCGGCGGGTGGTGGTTCCACCTGCGCCGCTGCGCCGCCTGCGGCCACGTGGGCTGCTGCGACTCCTCGCCGTCGCAGCACGCCTCGGCGCACGCCGCGGCCACCGGGCACCGGATCGCGCAGAGCTTCGAGCCCGGTGAGGACTGGACCTGGGACTACGCCGCCGGGGAGTTCGGCGGGGACCTCCGGCTGGCGCCGCCGACCTCGCACCCCGTGGGCCAGCCGGCGCCCGGGCCTGTCGGCCGGGTGCCCGCGGACTGGCAGCGGCACCTGCACTGAGGGCGGGGCGGGGAGCACCCGGCTGGTAGACAGGGGCGGTGGTGCAGCCCCGCGACGTCGACGAGTCCTTCCTCGCCCTGCCCCTGTCCGCGCTCACCGAGGCGGCGCTGACCCGCGCGGTCGACCTCGGCTGCGAGCACGCCGACATCCGGGTGGAGCGCATCCGCACCCAGTCGATCAGCCTGCGCGACGCGCGGCTGGAGGCCCTGGCCGACGGCGAGGACCTGGGCCTGGCCGTCCGCGTGGTGCACGAGGGCACCTGGGGGTTCGCCGCGGGCGTCGTCCTCACCGCGGCCGAGGCGGTGCGGCTGGCCGAGCAGGCGGTCGCCGTCGCGCAGGTGTCGGCGGCGCTGGCCACCGACCGGGTCGAGCTCGCCCCCGAGCCGCAGCACGAGGGCTCCTGGGTGTCGTCCTACGACGTCGACCCGTTCGAGGTGCCCGACGCCGAGAAGACCGCGCTGCTCACCGAGCTGTCCGAGCGGCTGCTGGCCGCCGACGGCGTCGAGCACGTGCAGTCCGGGTGCATGCACGTCAAGGAGCAGAAGTACTACGCCGACACCAACGGCACCCGCACCCGCCAGCAGCGCGTGCGCATCTCCCCGGAGTTCACCGCGCTCACCGTCGACCGCGGCACCGGCGCGTTCGAGAGCATGCGGACCCTCGCCGCGCCGGCCGGCCGCGGCTGGGAGTACCTGACCGGGGACCACGTCGACTGGGACGCCGAGCTCGCGCAGATCCCCGAGCTGCTGCGGGAGAAGACCAAGGCGCCGTCGGTGGAGCCGGGCCGCTACGACCTCGTCGTCGACCCCTCCAACCTCTGGCTGACCATCCACGAGTCCGTCGGCCACGCCACCGAGCTGGACCGGGCGCTGGGCTACGAGGCCGCCTACGCCGGCACGTCGTTCGCCACCGTCGACGGGCTGGGCAGCCTGCGCTACGGCTCGGAGCTCATGCACGTCACCGGCGACCGCACGGTCGAGCACGGCCTGTCGAGCATCGGCTGGGACGACGAGGGCGTCGAGGCCCAGCAGTGGGACATCGTCCGCGACGGCGTGCTGGTCGGCTACCAGGTCGACCGCAACACCGCCCGGCTCGGCGGGATGGCCCGCTCCAACGGCTGCTCGTTCGCCGACTCGCCGCGGCACGTCCCGGTGCAGCGGATGGCCAACGTCTCGCTGCAGCCGGCCGCCGACGGGCCGGACCTCGCGGGGCTGATCGGCGGGGTCGAGCGCGGCATCTACGTCGTCGGCGACAAGAGCTGGTCGATCGACATGCAGCGCTACAACTTCCAGTTCACCGGCCAGCGCTTCTACCGGATCGAGGGCGGGCGGCTGGCCGGGCAGCTGCGCGACGTCGCCTACCAGGCCACGACGACGGACTTCTGGGGCTCGATGCGCGCCGTCGGCGGCGCCTCGACCTACCGCCTCGGCGGCGCGTTCAACTGCGGCAAGGCCCAGCCCGGGCAGATCGCGCCGGTCAGCCACGGCTGCCCGGCCGCGCTCTTCGAGGGCGTCACCATCCTCAACACGATCCAGGAGGGCGGGCGATGAGCCAGCTGACCGCGCAGCAGCTGGTCGAGAAGGCGCTGGCCGCCTCGACCGCCGACGGCTGCGTCGCCTACGTCGTCGAGAGCACCGAGGCCAACCTGCGGTGGGCGTCGAACAGCCTCACGACGAACGGGGCGATGCGCTCGCGCCAGGTCGTCGTCGTGTCGTTCGTCGACGGCGGCGCCGGGATGGCCACCGGCACGGTCGCGCGGACCGGCACGCCCGACGTCGCCGAGCTGGTCGCCGCCAGCGAGCAGGCCGCCCGCGACGCCGGCCCGGCCGAGGACGCGGTGCCGCTGGTCAGCGAGACGCCGCCGGGTGCGGGGGACTGGGACGCCGAGCCCGCAGAGACCTCGATCGAGGTGTTCGCGGACTTCGCGCCGGCGCTGGGGGAGGCGTTCGGGGCCGCGCGGGACCGCGGCGACCTGCTGTTCGGCTACGCCGAGCACGCCCTGACGACGACGTACGTGGGCACCTCGACCGGCCTGCGCCTGCGCACCGACCAGCCCAGCGGCCGGGTCGAGCTCAACGGCAAGAGCAGCGACTTCGCGCGGTCGGTGTGGTCCGGCGTCGGCACCCGGGACTTCCGCGACGTGTCGGTGGCCGGCCTCGCCGCCGACGTGGAGCGCAAGCTCGGCTGGTCGCAGCGGCGCGTCGAGCTGCCGGCCGGGCGGTACGAGACGCTGCTGCCGCCCTCGGCCGTGAGCGACCTGATGATCTACGCCTACTGGACGATGGAGGCCCGCGACGCCGACGAGGGCCGCAACGTCTACGCCAAGGCCGGCGGCGGCAACCGGATCGGCGACCGGCTGGCCCAGCTCCCGCTGACCCTGCGCAGCGACCCGCACGCCCCCGGGCTGGAGACGGCGCCGTTCCAGGTGGTGAGCACCTCGTCCGGCTCGGCCAGCGTGTTCGACAACGGGATGGCGACGCCCGCCGTCGACTGGATCCGCGACGGCGTCCTCACCAACCTGATCCGGCCGCGGGCCTGGGCGCTGAAGACGACGGCGCCCGCGGTGGCCGCCGTCGACAACCTGCTGCTCGAGCAGCCCGGCGCGACGGCGTCCCTGGAGCACATGGTCGCCGCCACCGACCGCGGGCTGCTGCTGACCACGCTCTGGTACATCCGCGAGGTCGACCCGCAGACGCTGCTGCTCACCGGCCTGACCCGCGACGGCGTGTTCCTCGTCGAGGGCGGCGAGGTCACCGGCGCGGTGAACAACTTCCGGTGGAACGAGTCGCCGGTGGACCTGCTGGCGCGGATCGGCGAGGTCGGGCGCACCGAGCGGACGCTGCCGCGCGAGTGGAACGACTGGTTCACCCGCGCCGCGATGCCGCCGGTGCGCGTGCCGGACTTCAACATGAGCTCGGTGTCCCCGGCCAGCTAGACGCCGTCGGCCCGCTCCTCGGGTCGAGTTCGCGGTCCCGGAGCCCTGCAGCACCCCGGGACCGCGAGGAAGACCCCGGGGGCCCGCACCGGCGACGAGCGGCGTCCCGGACGGGGGCGCGTGGGGCCGCTGTGACGCAGGAGTGAAAAGGAGCACCCATACCGCACGGCTGCTCCCCTCAAACACGGATCCCGGATATTTTTCCGGCGAACCGCAGAGAGCCTCCGGGTCCCGGGGGCGCGAGGGGAGCACGCCATGACCCGCAACCAGAAGCCCTCGGTGTTCCAGGTGGGCAAGATCTGGGACGACGGCCGCACGGTCGTCGTCTCCGGGTGGGGCATCGGGCTGTGCGCCTCGGCCTGCGCCTGCCACCGCTCGCCCGTCAGCGGGCACCTCTCCATCGACGAGGACCAGGCCGGCGGCACGCTGGGCCTGCGCTGCTTCGACGAGGACGGCTGCGACTGCTGCGAGCCGTGGACCGCCGACGAGCTGTCCGCCGTCCTGCGCGACCTGCAGCGCGTCGCCGGGCTCGACGCCGAGGAGCCGCTCGCCGGCTGAGCCGGCCCAGATGGAGTCGGCCGCTGACAGAGCCGGCCCGGACAGACCGACCCGCGGGGCGGGCGCCGTTCGGCGCCCGCCCCGCGGGGTACCCGGCCTCGCATGCTGGGACGAGCGGCGGTGCGCGGTGCCCTGGCCGGACTGGCCGGCACCGCGGCGATGACCCTGGTCACGAAGGCCGAGCAGCGGGTGACCGGCCGGCCCGACTCCTACGTGCCGGCCCGCACGCTCACCGCGCTGGCCACCCGGCGCCGGCCGCCCGGGTCCGAGCGGCCGTTCGTGCGCAACCACCTCATGCACTGGGGCACCGGCGCCGCCGTCGGTGCGCTCCGGGGGATCTGGTCGGCCAGCGGCCTGCGCGGCTGGCGCGCCTCGGCCTGGCACACCTCCGTCCGGCTGGCCACCGACCAGACGCTGGAGAACGCCACCGGGGTCGGCGACCCGCCGTGGACCTGGTCGCGGCAGGACCGCGTCGTCGACGTCGCCGGCAAGGCCGTCTACTCCCTCGTCACCGGCGCGGTGTCCGACGCGCTGGTCCCGCTCGCCCCCGACCGCCGCCGCAGCACCTCCCCCTGACAGGACCGGCCTCCTCGCGGTACGGCCGGGGCGGGTGGGACGGACGGGGCGCGTGGGGTCCCGCCGGCCCCGGGAACCGCGCGCCCTGCGCACGCTCCGCTGACCTCCTCCATACGGTCCGTACCGACGAGACCACGGGGAGCGCCGCCGGGAGGCGGCAGGGGGAGGCCGATCGTGCAGCGCAACCGGACGACGGGACGGCGCTGGACGGGCGCGGTCGTCGCCGCCACCGGCCTGGTGGCCCTCGTGCTCGCCCCCTCGTCCGCCTCCGCCGAGCCGGGCACGCCGCCCGCCACCGCCGCGGAGGCCGCGCAGCTGGTCGAGGAGGCCGGCCGGCAGCTGACCGCCCTCGACGAGCAGGTGCACCAGGCCGAGCTGGCGGTCGCCGCCCAGCAGCAGGCCGCCACCGCCGCCGACGCGGCCGCCGACACCGCCGAGGCGACGCTCGCGCAGTACGCCCCGGCCATCCGCGCCATCGCGCAGAGCGGCTACACCGGCACCACCCGCTCCCGCGTGGCCGCCTTCCTGGGCAGCGACTCCGCCGACGACCTCGTCGCCCAGATGACCATGATCGACCTCATCGCCGAGCACACCGACGGCGTCCTCACCGAGGTGGCCGCCGCCCAGGCCGCGGCCGAGCAGGCCCGGGCCGACGCCGACGCCGCGGCCGCCGAGGCCACCGCCGCGCTCACCGCGCTGCACGACCAGCAGGCGCAGGCCCAGGCCCAGGCCGACGCGTACGAGGCCGACTTCGAGCGGCTGTCGGCCGCCGAGCAGGCCCGCGTCACCACCGCGCTGGCCGGCCCGGTCCTCGACGCGCCGTCGGCCGCCGCCGCCGCGGCCGCCGCACCCGGCCCCGCCGCCGCAATCGCCGTGCAGACGGCGCTGGCCCAGCTCGGCGACCCCTACGTCTGGGGCGCCTCCGGGCCCGACGGCTTCGACTGCTCCGGGCTGACCTCCTACGCCTACGCCGCCGCGGGCATCGCGCTGCCGCACTCGAGCAAGGCGCAGTCGACGATGGGGACGCCGGTGGCACGGGCGGACCTCATGCCCGGCGACATCGTCTACTTCTACTCGCCGGTCAGCCACGTCGGCCTCTACATCGGCGACGGGAAGATGGTGCACGCCCGCACCCACGGCCAGCCGGTCGCCGTGACCAGCGTGGACCAGTCGGGGTACCGCGGCGCCGTCCGCGTGGCCTAGGCGCCCGTCGGGCGCGCTGCGCCCGCGGAGGGGCCGTAGCGTTGCCCTCCGTGACCCGGGCACTGCCGCGTGAGGAACCCGCCCTGCGGCCCGAGGCCATCGGCTTCCTCGACTCGCTCGTCATCGGCCTGGCCGCGACCTCGCCGGCCTACTCGCTGGCGGCGGTCATCGGCCCCGTCGTCGCCCTGGTCGGGGTGCACGCCCCCGGGGTGATGCTGGCGTCGTTCGTGCCGATGCTGCTCATCGCCGGCGCGTTCGCCGCGCTCAACCGGGCCGACCCCGACTGCGGGACGACGTTCTCCTGGGTGACCCGCGCCTTCGGCCCGACGGCGGGCTGGATCGGCGGCTGGGCGATCACGATGACCGGCGTCCTGGTGGTCGGGTCGCTGGCCGAGGTCGGCGTCCGGTTCACCCTGCTCGTGCTGGGCCTGGACGCCCTGGCCGACTCCACGCCCGCGGTCGTCGCGCTGAGCGTGCTGCTGGTCGTCGTCATGTCGGCGATCTGCGTGCTCGGCACGGAGATCTCCGCCCGGCTGCAGGACGGGCTGATCCTCGCCCAGACCGCGGCGCTGCTGGCGTTCGCGGTCGTCGCGGTCGTCCGCGGCGTCCGGGGCGACTCGCCGTTCGGCGGGCTGACGCCGTCCTGGGACTGGCTGGACCCCTTCGGCGCCGGCGGGGCGGCGCTGACCGGGGGTCTCCTGCTCGGCGTCTTCGCCTACTGGGGCTGGGAGTCCGCGGTCAACCTGACCGAGGAGACCGCCGACCCGCGGGTCGCCCCGGGCCGGGCCGGCGTGCTGTCGACGGTCGTCCTGCTGCTCACCTACGTCGGCGTCGCGGTCGCCGTCGTCTCCTTCGCCGGGACGACGTGGCTGGCCGGCAACGCCGACGAGGAGGAGGCGGTCTTCGCGCTGCTGTCCACGCAGGCGCTGGGGGGCTGGGACTGGGTGGTGCTGGCCGCCGTCGCCACCTCGGCGATCGCCTCCACGCAGACGACGATCATCCCGGCCTCGCGCACCGGCCTGTCGATGGCGCGGCGGGCGGCGCTGCCGGCGCGGTTCGGGTCGGTGTCCGAGCGGTTCCGGACGCCGGACGTCTCCACCTGGTGGGTCGCCGGCGTGGCGGTCGCCTGGTACGTGGGCGTGCACCTGGTCAGCGAGAACGCGCTGTTCGACTCGATCACCGCGCTGTCGCTGCTGATCGCGCTGTACTACGCGCTCACCGGCCTGGCCTGCGCCTGGTACTTCCGCCGCCGGCTGGTCCGCAGCCTGCGCGACGCGCTGCTGCTCGGCGTCGGCCCCCTGGCCGGGGCGGCGATGCTCGGCTGGCTGCTGGTGCTCTCCGTGCGCGACCTCGCCGACCCGGAGAACAGCTACACCGGCCAGGCCTGGCTCGGCCTCGGCCCGCCGCTGGTGATCGGCGTCGGGATCATGGTCGCCGGGATCGTGCTCATGCTGCTGTGGCGGTGGCGCGACGCCCGCTTCTGGCAGGAGCGGCCCTCGGTGGCCCCGGAGGACGCCGACCCGCTGGTGGGCTGATCCTCAGCCCCCGGCCAGCTGCGCCACCGCCGCGGCGATCCGCCTCGCGCGGGTCGCCGGGGTGGCCGCGGTCTGCACCCGGTGGAGGACGGAGTAGCGGTCCTGCGCCCCGAGCGCGGCGAAGGCCCGCTCCGCGGCGGGCTCGGCGGCCAGTGCCGCGGCGAGGTCGTCGGGGACGGTGATGGTGGCCGGGCCCGCGTAGGCGCGGTCCCAGCGGCCGTCGGCCCGGGCCGCCTCGACCTGGGCCAGCCCCGCGGGGCGCATCCGGCCGGCCGCGGTGAGCTCGGCGACGGCGTCGACGTTCTTCTGCGACCACACGCTGCGCGGCCGCCGCGGCGTCACGCGGATGAGGTACCACCGCTCGTCGAGGCGGTTGGACCGGCCGTCGATCCACCCGAAGCACAGCACCGACTCCACGAGTTCGGCGTAGGTGAGCGAGGGGACGCCGGCCCCCTTCTTGGCCAGCTTCACGTAGAGGCCCGGGGCGGTGGCGTGCTCGGCCTCCAGCCACGCCTCGAACGCGGCCTGATCGGAGAAGGCGAGGACCGGCAGGTCGGTCGGCGGGGTCACGACGGGGATCCTGGCCCCTGCCGGGCGCTCACGACAGCTCCGCGCGCAGCACCTCCGCCGCCCGGGCGAGCGACCGCATCTTGCCCTCGGCGGAGGCCCGCGGCAGGTACTTCAGGCCGCAGTCGCTGGTGAGGACCAGCCGGTCGACGTCGACGTCGTCGAGGGCCCGCCGGACGCGGTCGGCCACCACCTCCGGCGTCTCCACCTCCGGCGTGGACAGGTCCAGCACGCCGAGGGCGATTCCCTTGCCGCGCAGCGGCTGCAGCTGCGCCGGGTCCAGGTGCGCCTGCGCCGTCTCCACCGAGACCGTGTCGACCGGGGTGTCGGCGAGCTCGGGCAGGAACGAGTAGCCCTCGGGGCGCTCGCTCACCATGGCCGCGTAGCCGAAGCACAGGTGCAGGTGCACCGGGCCGGGCGCGCCCTCCACGGCGCGGGTCACCGCCTCGGCGCCGTACCGGCGGGCCACCTCGGGCCGGGCCTGGAGCCACGGCTCGTCGATCTGCACGACGTCGGCGCCTGCGGCGAACAGGTCGGCGATCTCCTCGCGGACGACGTCGGCGTAGGCCAGCGCCAGGGCCCGGTCGTCCCCGTAGTGCTCGTCGGCCGCCTGCTGGGCCATGGTGAACGGGCCGGGCAGCGTGATCTTGACCGGCCGGTCGGTGGCGGCGCGGAGGAACCGCACGTCGCGGGCCTGGATCGGGCCGCGGCGGCGGAGCTCGCCGACCACCCGGGGCACGGGGATCGGCCGGCCCGAGCGGTTGAGCACGGTGCCGGGGGTGTCGACGTCGACGCCGTCCAGCGCGGTGGCGAAGTGGTTGGAGTAGGACTCCCGCCGCTGCTCGCCGTCGCCGACCAGGTCCAGGCCGGCCGCCTCCTGGGCGCGGACCGCCAGCAGCGTCGCGTCGTCCTGCGCCTCCTCGAGCAGGTCCGGCGCCGGCCGCCACAGCTCCCGGGCGCGCACCCGGGGCGGGAACTGGTGTGCCAGGCGCTCGTGGTCGATGAGCCACCCGGGCTGGGGCAGGCTCCCGACGACCGTGGTGGGCAGCGGCGGCAGGGAAGCGGGCACGGGGAGGATCCTGCCCGCGCCGACCGGGCTCCGGGTGTGCTGGGGTGGACGCCGTGGCGGACAACTACATCGCGGAACTGCCCTTCGGCGCCCCGGCCATCGACGAGGAGGCCTTCGTCGCGCCGACGGCGGTGGTGGTCGGCGCGGTCACCATGGGGCCGCGCGCCAGCATCTGGTACGGCGCGGTCGCCCGGGCCGACGCCGAGGTCATCGAGATCGGCGAGGGCTCGAACATCCAGGACGGCAGCACGCTGCACTCCGACCCCGGCTTCCCGCTCCTCGTCGGCCGCGGCGTCACCGTCGGGCACCGCGTCGTCCTGCACGGCGCCCGCGTCGACGACGACGTGCTGGTCGGCATGGGCAGCGTGGTCATGAACGGCGCGCACATCGGCGCCGGCTCGATCGTGGCCGCCGGCGCCGTCGTCACCCAGGGCACGGTCGTGCCGCCGGGGTCGCTGGTGGCCGGCGTCCCGGCGCGGGTGCTGCGGCCGACCACCGACGACGACCTCACCCACATCCGGCTCAACGCGGCCAGCTACACCGAGCGGCTCGAGGCGGCGCGGAAGGTGCGGCCGGTGGTGCGCCGTCCGCTGCCCCCGGCCGGCTACACCCCCGGCGACGCCGCGGACTGACGAAGGACCGCCCTTCCCCCCACGCCTCGCATGCTCGGCGCGGGCCCCTGGAGGGCGGCCGTTCCCTCACGTCACCTCAGAGGGCGCCGGCGAGGCGGGCGACCGTGTCGCGGACCTCGTCGAGGGACAGCGCCAGCGTCGCGTCGCCCACGGGGAGCTCCACGCGCACCACGGTGGGGTCGCCGGTGACGCCCGCCTGCGCCCAGGTCCACAGCCCCTCCTCCGCCAGCGCGCGGGCGGCGGCGCCGAAGGCGTCCGGGGTGGTCGACAGCAGCAGGTGCAGCATCGGTGTCTGCGGCGGGTCGGGCACCACGCGCACCCCGGGCAGGCCGCGGACGGTCTCGGCCACCTCCCGCGCCCGCTCCAGGTAGGCGGGGAACAGCGGCAGCCGGCGGCGCAGGCACGACAGCGCCGAGGCCGCGCCCGGCCACAGGCCGAACAGCGTGCCGCCCATCCGCCCGCGCCACTCCCGGACCTCGGCGACGACGTCCGCGGGCCCGGCCACGCAGCACCCGGCCAGCGCGCCGATCCCCTTGTAGAAGCTGACGTAGACGGTGTCGAACGGCGCCGCGACGTCGGCCGGCGGCATCTCGTAGCCGGCGGCGGCCTCCCACAGCCGGGCGCCGTCGAGGTGGGCCACCGAGTGCACGTCGTGCGCCCACGCGGCCTGCTCGACGACGTCGTCCCACGGCGGCAGCGGACCGCCCAGGTCCCGCTGCGGCAGCTCCACCACCAGCGCGGCCGGCGCCTCGGCGACGCCGTCGAGGTCGGCGCGCAGCAGCATCCGGTGCCGGTCGCCGACCGGCCGCTCGACCAGGCCCTGCAGCCGCGCCAGCGCGCCGCCCTCGTGCCGGAACAGGTGGCACTCGGGGTGGGCGACGACGGTGGACCGGCGGCTGCGCCCGGCGTGCACCCGCAGCACCGCCTGCTGGGCCATCGTCCCGCTGGGCAGGTAGACCGCGGCCGGCTTGTCCAGCAGCCGCGCGACCTCCGCCTCGAGCTCCGCGACGACGCCGCCCGCGCCGTACCGGTCCAGCGCGGTGTCCGGCGGGATGCTGGCCAGCAGGTCGGCGGCGCGCTGGGGTCCGTGGCCGGTCAGGGCGCGGTCGCAGGCCAGCCGGAGGGCGTCGAGGTCGTCGTCCACGGCCCCAGTCTGTCGAGATCGCGGGATCTCGCACGCCCGGGGCCGGGGGAGCGTGCGAGATCGCGCGATCTCGACCGGGGGACGGGTCAGGCGTCGAGCAGCTCGCGGAGGAGCACGCCGACGGTGCCGGCCTCGATGAGGAAGCCGTCGTGCCCGTACGGCGAGGTCACCACCCGCAGCGGCACGCCGAGTGCGTCGGCCACCCGCCGCTGCAGCTCCAGGGGGTAGAGCCGGTCGGAGTCGACGCCGGCCACCACCGCCCGCGCGGTCACCCGGGCCAGCGCCGCCTCGACCCCGCCCCGGCCGCGGCCGACGTCCCAGGTGTTCATCGCCTCGGTGAGCACCAGGTAGCTGCCGGCGTCGAACCGGCGGGTGAGCTTGTCGGCGTGGTGGTCGAGGTAGGAGGCGACGGCGAACCGGCCGTCGGCCTGCACGGTCGCGCCGAACCGCTCCTCCAGCTCGAACGTGCTGCGGTAGGTCAGGTGCGCGATCCGCCGGGCGACGCCGAGCCCGGCGACCGGGTCGGCGCGGATCGCGGCCTGCTGGGTGGTCTGGGTGCCGATCTGGTCGGCGGTGGCCGCCGCGCCCGAGGCGAGGAAGAACAGCCCGGCCACCCGGTCGGGCAGCGCGACCGCCCACTCCAGCGCCCGCATCCCGCCCATCGACCCGCCGACGACGGCGGCCCAGCGGTCGACGCCGAGCGTGTCGGCGAGCGCCGCCTCGACCAGCACCTGGTCGCCGACGGTCACCTCGGGGAACCGTTGCCCCCACGGCCGGCCGTCGGGCGCGGTCGAGGACGGCCCGGTCGTCCCCTGGCACCCGCCGAGCACGTTGGCGCAGACGACGAAGAACCGGTCGGTGTCCAGCGCCGCGCCCGGCCCGACCAGCGACGCCCACCAGCCCGGCGTCGGGTGGCCGGGCCCCGCGGGGCCGGTGACGTGGCTGTCGCCGGTGAGCGCGTGCTCGACCAGCACCGCGTTGCCGCCGTCGGGGGCGAGCGTGCCCCAGGTCTCGTAGGCCACCCGGACGCCGGGCAGCACCCCGCCGCGTTCGAGCCGGACCGGTCCGTCCAGGTCGAGGAACAGCCGGTCCCCGGCGGGGTCGCCGTCGCGCCACCCGCCGGTGCGCGGCGGGGTGCGGGACCCCGGGAGGTCCCGCACCCCGCCCACGTCAGGCGCCCTTCGCGGCGCGGAACCCGGCCTCGAGGTCGGCGAGGACGTCCTCGATCCCCTCCAGGCCGGCAGCCAGCCGCACCAGGCCGGGCGTGACGCCGGTGGTCCGCTGTTCCTCCGGCGTGAGCTGCGAGTGCGTCGTCGACGCCGGGTGGATGACCAGGCTGCGGACGTCGCCGATGTTGGCCACGTGGCTGTGCAGCTCCAGCGCCTCGACGAAGCGCTTGCCCGCCTCGACGCCGCCGCGGATCTCGAACGCCAGCACCGCGCCGGCCCCACGGGGGGCGTAGCGCTGCTGGGCGGCGTGCCACGGCGAGGACGGCAGGCCGGCGTAGTGCACCGACTCCACCTCGTCGTGCGCCTCGAGGAACTCGGCCACCCGCTGGGCGTTGGCCACGTGCCGCTCCATGCGCAGCGACAGCGTCTCGATGCCCTGCACGACCAGCCAGGCGTTGAACGGGCTGATCGCCGGGCCGAGGTCGCGCAGCAGCTGCACCCGGGCCTTGAGCGCGTAGGCCGGGGCGCCCAGGTCGGCGTAGACGACGCCGTGGTAGGTCGGGTCCGGCGTGGTGAAGCCGGGGAACCGGCCGCGGGTCCAGTCGAAGTTCCCGCCGTCGACGATGACCCCGGCGATCGCGGTGCCGTGGCCGCCCAGGTACTTGGTGGCCGAGTGGACGACGACGTCGGCGCCGTGCTCGAGCGGGCGGACGAGGAACGGCGTGGCGATGGTGTTGTCGACGATCAACGGCACGCCGTTGCGGTGCGCCACCTCCGACACCGCGGAGATGTCGAGGACGTCGCCCTTCGGGTTGCCGATCGACTCCCCGTAGAACGCCTTGGTGTTCTCGCGGACCAGCGACTGCCAGTTCTCCGGGTCGTCGGGGTCCTCGACGAAGGACACCTCGACGCCGAGCTTGGGCAGCGAGTGGTGCAGCAGGTTGTAGGTGCCGCCGTACAGCGACGCCGACGCGACGACGTGGCTGCCGGCCTCGGCGACGTTGAGGATCGCCAGGGTCTCGGCGGCCTGGCCGCTGGCCACCGCGAGCGCGGCGACGCCGCCCTCGAGCGAGGCCACGCGCTGCTCGAGCGCGTCCTGCGTCGGGTTCATGATCCGCGTGTAGATGTTGCCCATCTCGGCCAGCGCGAACAGGTCGGCGGCGTGCTGGGCGTCGCGGAACTGGTAGCTGGTGGTCGCGTAGATCGGCAGGGCGCGGGCCCCGGTCGTGGGGTCGGGGCTGGTCCCGGCGTGGATCTGCCGGGTCTCGAAGCTCCAGCTCTGCTGGTCGGGCACGGCGCCGTCTCCTCTCGCTCGCGGAGACCCCGCGGCGCACGGAGGGCTCCGTCTTGCCGCGCGGCGGACGCCGCACGGCCGGCTCTTCCCCTGGGAGCACCTCGGACGGAGGAGAGGTTGCCGGGCAGCCAGCCAGGTACTTGTCGCTGCCTCTCGTGAGCCTGCGCGGAACCCTAGCGCCAGGTCAGGAGGCGCCGGGCCGGGGGTGCGCGAGGGCGGCCGCGGCGTCGTCGGCGAGGCGGGCGACCAGCTCCCCGGCGGGCAGCGCCTCGGCCAGCGGGTACGCCTGCCCCGCCCACGTGCTGATGGCCTCCGGGTCGCCGGCCTGCCGGGCCGCCGCGCGCAGCGGCGTCGTCAGGTGGTGGACCTGCGGATACGCGGCCGGGGCCGCGGCGGTGTGCTCGGCGAGGAAGCGGTTCACCAGCCCGCGGGCGCGCCGGCCGCTGAACGCCCGGGTGAGCGCCGTCGGCCGGCCGGCGCCCAGCGCCGCCCGGTGCGCGGCGCCGGTCCCCGCCTCGGGGCACAGGAGGAACGCCGTGCCCAGCTGCGCGGCCTCCGCCCCGGCGACGAGCACCGCGGCCACCGCGGGGCCGTCGGCGATCCCGCCGGCCGCGACCATCGGCAGGTCCACCGCCCGGGCGACCAGCCGCAGCAGCGGCAGCAGCCCGTACTCGCCCGCGCCGTCCTCGTCGCGGAGCCCGCCGCGGTGCCCGCCGGCCTCGACGCCCTGCACCACCAGGGCGTCCGCGCCGGCGTCGCGGGCGGCGAGCGCGTCCTCCGGCGAGGTGACGGTGACCAGCACGGTGGCGCCGGCGTCGTGCAGCGCGGCGACCATGTCCGGCCGCGGCAGGCCGAAGGCGAACGACACCACCGGCACCCGCTCCTCGGCGAGGACCGCGACCTTGGCCTCCCACGCGTCGTCGTCGGCGTGGGGCTCGCCGAGGTCCACGCCCCACCGCCGCGCCTCGGGCCGCAGCCGCTCGGCGTAGCGGCGCAGGGCACCCTCGTCGGCGGGCGGCCCGGGGACGAAGACGTTGACGCCGAACCGCTCCCCGGTCCGCGCCCGGACGGCGCGGACCTCCTCGCGCACCGCCTCCGGCGTCCGGTAGCCGGCGGCGAGGAATCCCAGGCCGCCGGCCTCCGACACCGCCGCGGCCAGCTCCACCGTCGACGGCCCGCCGGCCATCGGCGCCTGCACGACCGGTCGACGCAGCCCCAGCACCATGCCGGGCATCCTGCGCCCCGCGGCTCAGGCCGGGGTCAGCCGGGCCAGCACCTGGTCGAGCGCCACGCGGTCGCCGGGGGCGACGAGCAGGTCGACGACGCCGTCGGCCGGGGCGCGCAGCGTGTGCTCCATCTTCATCGCCTCGACGACGACCACCGGGTCCCCCGCGCCGACGGTCTGCCCGCCGGACGCCGGGGTGGCGATCACCGTGCCGGGCATCGGGCTGGTCAGCTCGGGGGCGTGCGCGGCGGCGTCCGGCCGCAGCACCAGCCGCCGGGCCCGCCGCAGCGGCCAGTCCGCGCCGCCGGCGTGCACGAACAGCGCGTCGCCGTCCTCGGCCACCCGGCAGTGCGACCGCACGCCGTCGCGGACCAGCGCCAGGCCGCCGTCCTCGGGCGCGCAGCTCAGCGGGCCGGCGTCGGCGCCGTCGAGGCCGGCGCGCGCGGCGGCCGGCGTGCCGGTCAGCGTCACCGTCCGCTGCCGCCCGCCGGCCTCCAGCCGGACGGTGAACGGCGCGGACGGCGCGCCGGCGCGGAAGCCGGTGGGCGCGCTCCACGGGTCGGCCGGGTCGGCGGCGGCCCAGGTGGCCAGCCACACGTGCGCGGCGGCGGCGAGGACGGCGTCGTCGGGGACGGCGGGCGGCTCCCAGGCGGCGGCGAACCGGTCGAGCAGCGCGGTGTCCAGGTCCCCGGCGCGGACCGCGGGCTCGGCGAGCAGCGACCGCACGAACCCGACGTTGGTGGTCACGCCGAGCACCGCGGTGTCCGCGAGCGCCCGGTCCAGCGCGGCCAGCGCGGTGGCGCGGTCGGGGCCCGCGGCGACCACCTTGGCCAGCATCGGGTCGTAGTCCGAGCCGACGACGGTGCCGGCGGCGATGCCGGAGTCCACGCGGGCGCCCTCGGGCTCGGCCAGCGCCAGCACCCGCCCACCGGTGGGGAGGAAGCCGCGGGCCGGGTCCTCGGCGTAGACCCGTGCCTCGACCGCCCAGCCGGTGAGCGCGACGTCGTCCTGGGCGAAGGCGAGCGGCTCCCCGGCCGCCACCCGCAGCTGCTGCTCGACCAGGTCCAGGCCGGTGACCAGCTCGGTGACCGGGTGCTCGACCTGCAGCCGGGTGTTCATCTCCATGAAGAAGAACTCGTCGGGACGGTCGGCCGACACGATGAACTCCACGGTGCCCGCGCCGGTGTAGCCGACGCTGCGCGCGGTGGCGCAGGCCGCCGCGCCGATCCGCTCGCGGGTGGCGGCGTCCAGCAGCGGCGACGGCGCCTCCTCGACCACCTTCTGGTGCCGGCGCTGCAGGCTGCACTCGCGCTCGCCGAGGTGGACGACCGCGCCGTGCGCGTCGGCGAGCACCTGCACCTCAACGTGCCGCGGCCGCTGCACGAACCGCTCGAGGAACAGCGTGTCGTCGCCGAACGCCGCGCGGGCCTCGCGGCGGGCCGACGCCAGGGCCGCGGGCAGGCCGGCGGCGTCCTCGACCACCCGCATGCCCTTGCCGCCACCGCCCGCCGAGGGCTTGACCAGCACGGGGAACCCGATGCCGGGGGCGGCGGCCACCAGGTCGTCGTCGGTGAGGCCGGGCTCGGCGATGCCGGGGACGACCGGCACGCCCGAGGCGACCACCGTCTTCTTGGCGGTGATCTTGTCGCCCATCACCCGGATCGCCTCGGCCGGCGGGCCGACGAACACGACGCCGGCGTCGTCCAGCGCGGCGGCCAGGGCCGGGTTCTCCGAGAGGAAGCCGTAGCCGGGGTGCACGGCCTGCGCGCCGGTGGCGAGGCAGGCCTCGACGACCCGCTCCACCGACAGGTAGCTCTCCGCGGCCGGGGCGGGGCCGAGCCGGTAGGCGACGTCGGCGGCGCGGACGTGCGGGGCGCCGGCGTCGGCGTCGCTGTAGACGGCGACCGAGCGGATGCCGAGCCGGCGCAGGGTCCGGACGACGCGGACGGCGATCTCGCCCCGGTTGGCGACGAGGACGGTGTCGAACACGCTGCTGCTCACATCCGGAAGACGCCGTAGGCGACGTCGTCGAGGGGGGCCTGCGCGCACGCGGACAGCGCCAGGCCGAGGACGGTGCGGGTGTCGGCGGGGTCGAGGACGCCGTCGTCCCACAGCCGCGCCGTCGAGTAGTAGGGGTTGCCCTGGGCCTCGTACTGGCCGCGGATCGGCGCCTTGAACGCCTCTTCCTCCTCGGCGGGCCAGTCGGTGCCGCGGGCGGCCAGCCCGTCCCGGCGGACGGTGGCCAGCACCGAGGCGGCCTGCTCGCCGCCCATCACCGAGATGCGGGCGTTGGGCCACATCCACAGGAAGCGGGGCGAGTAGGCCCGGCCGCACATCGAGTAGTTGCCGGCGCCGTAGGACCCGCCGATGACGACGGTCAGCTTGGGCACGCGGGCGCAGGCGACGGCGGTGACCATCTTGGCGCCGTGCTTGGCGATGCCGCCGGCCTCGTAGTCGCGGCCGACCATGAAGCCGGTGATGTTCTGCAGGAACAGCAGCGGGATGCGCCGCTGGTCGCACAGCTGGACGAAGTGCGCGCCCTTGAGCGCGGACTCCCCGAACAGCACGCCGTTGTTGGCGACGATGCCGACCGGGTGCCCGTGCAGCCGGGCGAAGGTGGTCACCAGGGTGGGCCCGTAGAGCGCCTTGAACTCCTGGTGCTCGCCGCCGTCGACCAGCGTGGTGATGACGTCGCGGACGTCGTAGGGCGTGCGGGGGTCGACCGGCACCAGGTCGTAGAGGTCGGTCTGCGGGCGGACGGCGTCCCGCGGCGGGGCCACCTCCCAGGCCGACGGCGCGGGCGGGGCCAGCGTGGAGACGATGCCGCGGACGATCTCCAGCGCGTGCTCGTCGTCGTCGGCCAGGTGGTCGGTGACGCCGGAGACGCGGCTGTGCAGGTCGCCGCCGCCGAGGTCCTCGGCGCTGACCACCTCGCCGGTGGCGGCCTTCACCAGCGGCGGCCCGCCCAGGAAGATCGTGCCCTGCTCGCGGACGATCACCGACTCGTCGGCCATCGCCGGCACGTACGCGCCGCCGGCGGTGCAGGAGCCGAGGACGGCGGCCACCTGCGGGATGCCGCGGGCGCTCATCGTGGCCTGGTTGAAGAAGATCCGGCCGAAGTGCTCGCGGTCGGGGAAGACCTCGTCCTGCATCGGCAGGAACGCGCCGCCGGAGTCGACGAGGTAGACGCAGGGCAACCGGTTCTGCAGCGCCACCTCCTGCGCCCGCAGGTGCTTCTTCACCGTCACCGGGTAGTAGGTGCCGCCCTTGACCGTGGCGTCGTTGGCGACGACGACGCACGGACGGCCCGCGACGCGGCCGATGCCGGCGATGATCCCGGCGCCGGGGGAGTCGCCGTCGTACATGTCCTCGGCGGCCAGCGGCGAGAGCTCGAGGAACGGGCTGCCGGGGTCGAGCAGGTGCGCGACGCGGTCGCGGGGGAGCAGCTTGCCGCGCTCGACGTGCCGGGCGCGGGCGGCC
Source organism: Geodermatophilus sp. SYSU D01045 (assembly GCF_054050295.1). Lineage (NCBI taxonomy): Bacteria > Bacillati > Actinomycetota > Actinomycetes > Geodermatophilales > Geodermatophilaceae > Geodermatophilus > Geodermatophilus sp. SYSU D01045. The sequence continues at coordinate 78,484 of NZ_JBJGZB010000016.1, read as the reverse complement.
TCGGAGCCGCCGAGCGCGCGCCGGGCGAGCCGCTCGCGCAGCTCGGCGACCAGGTCCTCGTGCCGGGCGCGCGACGACTCCGGCGCGGCCACCGCCATGTGTGCCTCCTGTGTGGGGTCTGCGCCCCCGACGTTAACGGCCGTTCACATGCGCTGTCCACGCGCCGCGTCAGGTCGTGGGGGTGCTGCCCGTCGTCGGCGCGGGCTCCTCGGCGGGGGACGGCGGGCTCTGCGTCGTCGGCGTCTCCGTCGCGGGCCCCGTCGGCCGCGGGGTGGTCGGCGCCGGGAGGGTCGGGGTGGCCGGCTCGGTGGTGGTCGGGGCGGACGGCGGCACCGTCGTCCCCTCCGGCGTCTCGCCCGGCGTCGTCGGCTCCGGCCCGGTGGTCGTCGGGGGTGCCGTCGTCGGCTCCGGCCCGGTGGTCGTCGGGGGTGCCGTCGTCTCCGGCGCGGGCGCCGGCGTGGTGACCTCCGTCGTGCCGCCGGCCGGGACGGTCGCCGGGTCCGGTGGCTTCACGTACAGGTAGAGCACGCCCAGGCCCAGGAAGAGCGCGACCAGCACCAGCGTGGAGGTGCGCGCCCGGCCGACGTGCCCCGGCGAGCGGCGCAGGACGGTCGACAGGCCGAAGCGGCCGCGGCCGGCGGGGTCGCCGCCGCCCGGCTGCTCGTCGGGGCGCGGGGCGCCGGGGACGGTCACTGCTGGGCCCCCTGCCGGGCGGGGGCGGGAGCCGGGGCGGGCGCCGGCTCGGGGGTGACGTTGAGGCCGGCGTGGCCGAACGCCAGGACGATCCGGGCGCGCAGGTCGCGGCTCACCTCGAACTGCCGGCCGGGCAGCGTGCGGGCGACCACCCGCACGTTGACCTGCTCGAGGTCGATGCTCTCGACGCCCATCACGCTCGGCTCGTCGAGCAGCAGGCGGCGCAGGTCGGCGTCGGCGAAGGCCTGCCGGCCCACCTCGCGGAGGATCTCGTTGACCCGGTTGACGTCGGCCGTCGTCGGCACCGGGACGTCGACCACCGCGCGCGCCCAGTCACGGGACAGGTTGACCACCTTGACGATCTGCCCGTTCGGGATGGTGACCACCTCGCCGTCGGCCGAGCGCAGCCGGGTGATCCGCAGGGTGACGTCCTCGACCGTGCCGTCGGCCGGGTCGCCGCCGCCGACGACCTGGATCGAGACGACGTCGCCGAAGCCGTACTGCCGCTCGGTGATGAGGAAGAACCCGGCCAGGACGTCGCCGACGATCCGCTGCGCGCCGAACCCGAGGCCCACGCCGAGCACCGTGGCCGGGGCGACCAGGCCGGTGACCGGGACGCCGAGGCGGTCGAGCACGTAGAACACCGCCACCGCGTAGACGAGCACGATGAGCGTCCAGGTGACGACCTGGGTGAGCGAGTGCCGGTGCTTGGCCGCCTCGGAGCGGACCAGCACGTCGCCGCCGGTGGAGCGGGCGTCGATGCGGCTGGTGATCCGGTCGCCCACCCAGCTGGTGAACCGGGCCACCAGGACCGAGCCCAGGACGATCAGCACGATCTCCAGGCCGCGGCCGGCCAGCCAGTCGAGCAGGTCGGTGAACGGTGCCATGCGGGATCCGGTCCTCCGGTCTGCTCGAGGGGTCGGTGCCCATCCAACCCGGTGCGGCCGGCCGCCGCCGCTACCTCGGCTCGACGAACAGCGAGGCGACCGAGCGGCCGATCCGCCCCGTGGTGTCGTGGAGGTCGGCCGAGCACTGCCCGACGCCGCCGGGTCCGATCGTCGTCGTCGCGTCCATGCCCAGCCACTCGCCCGCCGGCTGCCGGAACAGCGCGACGACGAGGTCGACGTTGGCGAAGGTCGCCCGGTCCCACGGGAGCTCGGCGGAGATGCCGCTGGCCGCGTCGGTCATGACCAGCAGGTGCTCCAGCGGCGTCATCGGCCCGCCCTCGACCAGCGCGCACAGCGGCCGGGTCCAGGCCGCGGCCGGCCCGGTGCCGGTGAGCGAGCCCGACGCCTCCCGCCAGTCGAGTGCGCGGTGGTAGGCGACCTCCTCGCTGAACACGTCGAACACCGCCGGGCGGGCGTCCTCCGGGCCGACGGCGGCCGGCTGCGGGGGCGTGGCGGTGTCGGCCGCGTCGCGGCTGCGCATCCGCCAGGCGGTCACCCGCATCGCCGTGCGTCCCGCCGCGGTGAGCGTGGCCTCGACCAGCTCGATCCGCTTGCCCGGGCGCAGCACCCGCGCCTCCACCTGCACCGGGCCCACCGGCACCGGCCCGAGGACGTCGTAGGCCAGCCGCACCGTCTGCCCGCCGGGGATCCCGCCGGCGCGCTCGACCTCGCGGGCGAGCAGCGCGGCCGGCGGCCCGGCGTGCTGGAGACCCGGGTCCCAGGGGCCGATGGTCAGCGCGGTCGCGACGTAGCCGTCGCCGTCCGGGAGGTAGCAGGCGGAGGGCAGGTGCACGTCCCGCAGTCTCGCCCCGCCCGGGCCGGGGGCGCCCCGCGGGTCAGCCGGAGCGGGCCAGCCACACCGCGGACCCCAGCCACACCGCGCCCACCCCCGCGGCCACCCACCACAGCGGCTGCCCCTCCGCCGACAGGGCGACCAGGACGCCCACCACGAGCACCGCGCCGGCCACCGGCGTCGACCGCAGCAGCGCGCCGGCGGTGTCCGGCCCCGGGAAGGCGACGAAGACCACCGCCGCCGCGACCAGCAGGAACGCGCACAGCGCCCCCAGACAGGCAGCGGTGACGCCGAACTCGGCGGGCAGCACGAGCGCCCCGGCCCCGCCGACGACGGCCCCCGCGCCCAGCCACAGCAGCAGGCGGCGGCGCCGTCGGGACCACGGGGGGCGGGGTTCGGTCACGCCGTCCAGGGTGCCCGCCCTCGCTGGGGGCCACCCGTGCCGTGACCGCGATCATGGCGCCGGAACCGCGACGCGCCGGGCGGGCGTGGTCACCACGCCGTGATCGCGGGGCACGGCACCGCCGGCTATGCGCCGGTAGGTGGCGTCCGGCGCTACGACCGCTACGCTCGGACGGGTGCCGCACACCCGCCGCCCCGCGATCGGCTACCTGACCACCGTCGCGGCGGCGGGCCTGTTCGCCGTCAACGGCACCGTCTCCACGCTCGCGCTGCAGGCCGGCGTCCCGCCCACCTGGCTGACGGCGATGCGCTGCGGCGGGGCGGCGGCCGGGCTGCTGGCGGCGCTGGCGCTGGTCTCCCCGCGGCGGCTGCGGATCACCTGGCGCGAGGTGCCCTTCCTCGCCGTGTTCGGCGTGGTCGGCGTCGCGCTCACCCAGTTCCTCTACTACGTGGCCATCGGCCGGCTGCCCGTCGGCATCGCGCTGGTCTTCGAGATGACCGCGCCGGTCGGGATCGCGCTGTGGGTCCGGCTGGTCCGCCGGGAGCCCGTGCGCCCCCGGATCTGGGTGGCGCTCGCGCTGTCGCTGTCCGGGCTGGTCCTCGTCGCGCAGGTGTGGGAGGGCGGCGGCTCGCTGAACCCGCTCGGCGTCGCCGCGGGCCTGGCCGCCGCGGTCTGCCTGGCCACCTACTACCTCATGGGCGAGCGCGGGACGGCCACCCGCGACCCGGTCGCGCTCACCACCTGGACGTTCGTGGCCGCCGCGCTGTTCTGGGCCGTCGTCGCACCGTTCACCGCGTCGTTCGACGCCGGCGTGCTCGGGGAGCGGGTGCCGGTCTCGCTGGGCTCGGTGCAGCTGCCGCTGTGGGTGCTCGTGGCCTGGATCGTCGTCCTCGGGGCGATCACGCCCTTCTGGCTGTCGATCGCCGCGCTGCGCCACCTGCCGCCGACGACGGCCGGGCTGGTCGCCACCGTCGAGCCGGTGTTCGCCTCCGTCGTCGCCTGGCTGTGGCTCGAGCAGGTGCTCAGCGGCTGGCAGGTGGCCGGCGGGCTGGTGGTGCTCGGCGGCATCGCGCTCGCCCAGACCGCCCGCACCGCCGCGCGGCCGGCCCCGGCGCCAGCGCCCGTCCCCGAGACGCCGGCGCCGCTCGCGCCTCAGGTGACCTTGTCAGAGTCGGCGAGCCAGCCGGCCAGGCGCTCCATGTAGCGGGCCTGCGCGGCGTGGTCCATGCCGACGTACTCCCACGGGTAGACCTGCTGCGCCTGCGCGGCCGGCAGCAGGCCGTAGGTCGGCTGGCCGGCCATCTCCTCGGGGCTCATGGCGCCGCGCAGCGAGTAGAGGATGACGTCGCTGCGGTACTGCGGCACCTGCTCCCAGCTCGCGGTCTGCCAGAAGTAGCCGTCGCCGCCCGGGTCGACGAACTGCACGCCGAGGTCCTGGTAGAGGCGCAGCGACGGGTCGTCGGGGGCCTTGGCCATGTAGAAGCCCTCGTCCGGGTAGGCGGCCACCGGCAGCACCGTGACCCCGGAGGAGGCGGCCTCGGTCAGCGCCGCGGAGGCCTCCTCGTAGTCCTGCCGGGCCGCGCGCGCCTCGTCGCCGTCCATGTCCGCGCCGAGGGCCCCCGCGAGTTCGGCGGTGCGCTCGATGACCTCGGCGGCCGAGCCGCGCCAGGCGATCGCCACGACCGGCGCGATCCGCGCGACCTGCTCCTGCTGCTCCAGGGACTCGAAGCCGTAGAGGGGCTGGGTGTCGTCCAGCGTCCCCTCCGAGTCCACCGGGTAGACGGTGGTGACGATGAGGTCGGGGTCGGCGGCGGCCAGCGCCTCGAGGTCGATCTGCCCGTAGCTCTCGCCGACGATCTCCACGCCGGACAGGTCGCGGCCCTCGAACTGGACGTCGTCGGCGGCCGAGGTCTGGCCGAAGGTGGCCACCGGCTCGATGCCGTGGTTCCACAGCGACGAGGCGACGTCGTTGAGGCCGGCCACCCGCTCCGGCGCGGCGTCGAGCTCGACGGTGGTGCCGACGTCGTCGGTGAACGACCAGCCGCCCGTCGCGGCCTGCGCCTCGTCGTCGGTGCCGGATCCGGCGCAGGCGCTGACGGCGAGCACCGCCGCCAGCGCGAGGGGGGCGCCGAGCAGGCGCGGGGGTCGGGACACGGGGTCCTCCTCCGGTTCGGGCAGGCGGCTTCCCCCTGCGAGCGAGGGGAGGTTAGCCTTGCCTTACAACCGGTCCGCGAGGGCCGTCCCCGAGCGGAGCGGAGACCCGCGTGACGACGACTCAGGCCCCGGCAGCGGCGGTGGCCGAGCTGCCGCAGTGGCTGTTCTTCGAGACCGTCGTCGCCCGCGTGCGCCCGCTCGGCCCCTCGACGGTGCGGATCACGCTCACCGGCCCGCGGCTCGAGGACTTCGGCGTCGCCGGGGACGACCAGCGGGTCAAGCTCGTCCTGACGCCCGACCCGGCGGCGCTGGCCGAGCTGCAGGCCGCCGGCGCCGAGTGGTACCCCGCCTACTGCGCGCTGCCCGAGGAGCGGCGCCCGGTCCTGCGCACGTACACCGTGCGCGCGGCCCGTCCCGAGCGGGCCGAGGTCGACCTCGACGTCGTCCTGCACGGCGTCGCCGACGGGCACGCCGGCCCCGCCGCCACCTGGGCCGCGCAGGCCCGCCCGGGCGACCCGACGGTGCTCATGGGCCCCGACCGGCCCGGTCGCGGCCGTGCGTGGGGTGTCGAGTGGGCGCCGCCGGCCACGGCCTCCTGCCTGCTGCTCGCCGGCGACGAGACCGCCGTGCCCGCCGTCAGCGCGATCCTCGAGGCGCTGCCGCCCGGCCGGCGCGCCGTCGCCGTCCTCGAGGTGCCCGCGGCCGGGGACCTGCAGGACCTGCGGCTGCCCGAGGGCGTGCAGGTGCGCTGGCTGGCCCGCGCCGACCGCCCCCGCGGCGAGCTGTTGGTGCCCGCAGTGCACGCCGCGCTGGTCGACCTGGGGGTCTGCGCCGCGCCGGCACCCGCCCCCGAGGACGTCGACCTCGACACCGGCCTGCTGTGGGAGGTCCCCGAGGACCCCGCCGCCGGGGCCGGCTGCTACGCCTGGCTGGCCGGCGAGGCCGGGATGGTCAAGCAGCTGCGCCGCCGCCTGGTCGGCGACCTCGGCGTCGACCGGCGCTCGGTGGCCTTCATGGGCTACTGGCGCGAGGGCCGCGCCGAGAACTGACGAAGGACCCCGCTGCCCCCCACCGCTCGCACGCTCGCGGCGGGCCCCTGCAGCGGGGCCGTTCCATCAACTCACCTGGGGAGTCGGCGGACCGGGACGACCATCGGGGTGCCGGCCACCGGGTCGGGCACCACGCGGGCCTCGAGGTCGAAGACGTCGGCGAGCAGCCGCTCGGTGAGCACCTCGTGCGGCGTGCCGGAGGCGACCAGGACGCCGTCGCGCATGGCGACGAGCCGCTGCGCGTAGCGGGCGGCGAGGTTGAGGTCGTGCAGCACGACGACGACCGTCCGCCGCCGCTCGGCGTGCAGCCGCGCCACCAGCTCCAGGACGTCGATCTGGTGCGACAGGTCCAGGTAGGTCGTCGGCTCGTCGAGCAGGATCAGGTCGGTGCCCTGGGCGAGCGCCATGGAGATCCACGCCCGCTGCCGCTGGCCGCCGGAGAGCTCGTCCACCGGGCGGTCGGCGAGGTCGCCCATGTCGGTCCAGGTCAGCGCCTCGGCCACGACCGCCTCGTCCTCCGCCGACCACTGCCGCAGCCAGCTCTGGTGCGGGTGCCGGCCGCGGGCCACGAGGTCGGCGACGGTGAGCCCGGACGGGGCGACCGGCGTCTGCGGCAGCAGCCCGAGCACGCGGGCGACCTCGCGGGTCGGCGTCCGCGCGATCGCCCGCCCGTCGAGCAGCACCTGACCCGCCGCCGGGCGCAGCAGCCGGCCCAGCGCCCGCAGCAGGGTGGACTTGCCGCAGCCGTTGGGCCCGACGATCGCGGTGAACGAGCCGTCGGTGAACGTGAGGTCCAGCCCGTCGACGACGACGCGGTCGTCGTAGGCCAGGCGCAGCCCCTCGGCCGCCAGGCGCACCCGTCCCTCGCTCACGGCGGCGGGCAGCGGGGGCGCGTCGGTGGTGGGAGTCGTCATGCGATGGTCCGCCTCCCGCGGACGAGCAGCCAGAGCAGGTACGGGGCGCCGACGACGGCGGTGAGGATGCCCACCGGCAGGGCCTCGGGCAGGACGGTGCGGGTGAGCAGGTCGGCCAGCACCACCAGCGCCGCCCCGAGCAGGCCGGAGGCCAGCAGCGGCGGGCGAGAGCCGCCGGTCAGCCGGACGGCGATCTGCGGGACGACCAGCGCGACGAACGTGATCGGCCCGGCGGCGGACACCGACGCGGCGACCAGCACGACGGCGACGAGCACCACGGCGGCCTGCGCCGAGGCCAGTCGCACGCCCAGTCCGCGCGCGGTGTCGTCGCCGAACTGCAGCACGCCGAGCACGCGCCCCGCCGCGAGGGCCAGCGGCACCAGTACCGCCAGGGCGAGGGCCAGCGGCACGGCCTGGTCCCAGGTGCGGGCGTTGAGCGAGCCGACGAGCCACACGTAGGCGGCCGCGGCGTCGTGGATGGCCGCCCGGGTGAGCAGCCAGTCGACCACCGCCAGCGAGATCGAGGACACGGCGACGCCGACCAGGACCAGCCGGTAGCCGTCGACGCCGGACCGGTAGGCCAGCAGGAACAGCAGCAGCCCGGCTCCCAGTGCCCCGGCGAGGGCCGCGAGCGGGACGCCGACGCCGCCCAGGACGGCGCCGACCGACGAGGTCCCGGTGACGACGATCGCGATCACGGCGCCCACCGAGGCGCCCGAGGTGATCCCGAGGATGTCCGGGGAGGCCAGCGGGTTGCGCGCGAAGGTCTGGAACAGGGCGCCGGCCACGCCGAGCGCCAGCCCGACCAGCGCGCCGACGACGACCCGCGGCGCCCGCAGCTCCAGCACGACGAACCGCTGGCCCTCCTCGCCCGCCCCGACCAGCGTGCGCAGCACGTCGGTGACCGCGATCGGGTAGTCGCCCCGGCCCAGCGCGACCGCGCCGAGCAGCACGACGACGGCCAGCGCGGCCAGCGGCACGACGACCGACCGCCAGCGGAACCGCACCGACACCGGCCCGTACCGCAGGACGACCGCGCGGCCGGCCGCGCGCCCGCCGGGGTCGGGCGGGGTCGTCTCGCGGATGGTGTCGACGGTGGCGGTCACAGCGTCGCGCTCCGGCGGCGGCGCACGAGCGCGATGAAGAAGGGCCCGCCCAGCAGGGCGAGCACGATGCCGACCTGCACCTCACCGGGACGTGCGATCACCCGGCCGACGACGTCGGCGGTCAGCAGCAGGAACGCCCCGGCCAGTGCCGCGCAGGGGACCAGCCACCGGTGCGCCGGCCCGGTGAACGCCCGGACGGCGTGCGGGACCACCAGCCCGACGAAGGCGATCGGGCCGCAGGCCGCCGTCGCGGCGCCGGCCAGCAGCGTGATGGCCACCAGGCCGACGGCGCGGGCCGGCCACACCCGCTGGCCGAGGCCGCGGGCCACGTCCTCGCCCATGCCGAGCAGGTCCAGGGCGGGCGCGTTGAGCAGGGCGAGCACCAGGCCGGCGACGACGAAGGGGAGCACCTGCCAGGCGATGTCGGCGCCGCGGCCGGCCAGCGCGCCGACCACCCAGAAGCGGAAGGCGTCCAGCGAGTTCGAGTCGCTGACCAGGACGGCGCGCACGAGGGCGTAGAGCAGGGCCGACAGGGTGGAGCCGGCGAGGGCGAGGGTGACCGGGGTGGCCCCGCCGCGGCCGGCCGCGCCGAGGACGTAGACCGCGACCGTCCCGGCCAGCGCCCCCGCGAAGGCGAACCACACGTACCCCGACGGCGTGCTGATCCCGAGCAGCGCGATGGCCAGGACCACGGCGAAGGAGGCGCCGGCGGTGACGCCGAGCAGGCCGGGGTCGCCGAGCGGGTTGCGGGTGTGGCCCTGCATCAGGGCGCCGGCGACCCCGAGCGACGCCCCGACCAGGAGGCCCAGCGCGGTCCGCGGGACCCGCAGGTCCCAGACGATGACCGCCTCCTCGGTCCGCAGCGAGCGGTCGGTGAGGACCTCCCACACGGTGCCCAGGCCGAGCGGGCGGGTGCCGACCGCGATGCTGGCCGCGCAGGCGGCGACCACGAGGACGAGGAGCCCGAGCAGTCCGAGCACGCGGCGCCGGGTCCGGGCGGACCGTGCCGGGCGTGCGGGGACCTCCCGGGTCGCCGCGGGAGCGCGGGTGACGCTGGGGACGGGCACCGGGCAGCTCCGGACGATCGAGATCAGGCAAGGCTCACCTTAGTACCCGCTCCGGTGCAGGTCACGCTCACCGCTTCGTGCGGCGGCTCCCGCCGTGCCAGTCCTCCTGTACCCCGACCTCGTCCGGCTGCACCCCGGCGGCGATCAGCTGCGGGCGCTCGCGCAGGCTGCGCTTGAGCTCGGCGAACCCGGGGAAGCGGGCCAGGCGGACGACGGCGTCCCACAGCCCGACCGCGTCGTCGTCGGCCGGCACCCGGCTGATGACCGGGCCGAAGAAGGCGACCCCCTCGGGCGGTTCGAAGTGCAGGATCGGCGTCCCGACGTCCTTGCCGGTGAGCGCCAGCGCCTCGTCGGTCTCGGCCCGGATCGTGGCGTCCCAGCGGTCGTCGTCGAGGGCGCCGGCGAGGTCCGCCGGCAGCCCGGCGCGCTCCAGCACCGGCGCGAGGTAGGCCCGGGTGCCGCGCTCGCCGGCGGTGCCGGGCCGGTCGGGCTCGGTCTCGAAGACCCGCCGGCCGAGGGTCTCGTAGAGCGTGCCCACCGCCGCCCGGCCGTGCTCCTCGCGGGTGCGGGCGGCCACGCGCAGCAGCCGCAGCCCCGCGGTGTGGCCGGCCTCGTACTCGGGCGGGAAGTGGGCGTCGTAGTCGACGTGCGCGTTGAGCAGGCGCAGCGAGATGAACCGCCAGTCGACGTCGTACTCCCGCCGGGCCGCGACGGTGCGCACCCACCGGCTGGTCAGCCACGCGAACGGGCACACCGGGTCGAAGTAGAAGTGCAGGTCGGCCATGACCCGATGCTGCCCCGCCCCCGCGACCCCGGCACGCCGCCGCCCGGGCCCGCTCCTGCAGCCGGGCACCGGCATCCCATCCGCTTCCGGGGTGCTGTTCGTGCTCCTCGGGTCCTGCAGCGCCCGGGAGGACGGGGAACGCCCCAGGAGGAGCCGCGGGTCAGCCGGCGAGCAGGCCCTCGATCGCCGTCCGGACCTCGGGCGCGCCCGGCTCGGTCGTCGGGCGGAACCGCGCCACGACCGCGCCGTCGCCGTCGACCAGGAACTTCTCGAAGTTCCACTGCACCGGCCCGGCCTCGCCGGCGGCGTCGGGGGCCTCGGTGAGCCGCTGGTAGACGGGGTGCGCGTCCTCGCCGTTGACGTCGACCTTCCCCGTCATCGGGAAGGTGACGCCGTAGGTGGCCGAGCAGAACGAGGCGATCTCCTCGGCGCTGCCGGGCTCCTGACCGGCGAACTGGTTGCACGGCACGCCGACGACGGTGAACCCGCGCGGGCCGTACTCCTTCTGCAGCTCCTCGAGCCCGGTGTACTGCGGGGTCAGGCCGCAGCGGCTGGCCACGTTGACCACCAGGGCCGGACGGCGGCCGGTGAGCGCGCCGAGGGTGGTGTCCTCGCCCCGGAGGGTCGAGACGGGCAGGTCGAGCAGGTCGGTCACGGGCACTCCTCGCGGGCCGGGCGGGTCGACGGCACCAGCGCGCGGGACGCCGGGCTCATTCCAGGTCGCTGATGTCGTCGGGGACGTCGACGGCGTGCTGACGCAGTGCGGCCAGCGGCACGACCTCCAGCGACCGCTCGTTCGTGGCCGCGAGGACCACGCCCGCCGCGGCGCCGGCGCGGTAGGCCTGCAGCCAGCGGGCGGCGACGACGCACCAGCGGTCGCCCGGCCGCAGTCCGGGGAAGCCGAACTCCGGCCGCGGGGTCGTGAGGTCGTTGCCGAGCTCGCGCTGCAGGGTGAGGAACTCGCGGGAGACGACGGCGCACACCGTGTGGCTGCTCAGGTCGTCCGGGCCGGTGCGGCAGGACCCGTCGCGGTGGAAGCCGGTCAGCGGCTCGGTGCCGCAGGGTTGCAGGGGACCGCCCAGCACGTTGCGTTCGGTCCCCGGCTCCGGCTCGGTCACGACGGGATCGTGGCAGAGGTGCTCCCGGACGTGGCCGTCCGCGGACCCGGCCGGAGACGCTGCTCGGCCGGGCCCGCGGAGGGCGGTCAGGCGGTGCCGGTCAGACGGCGTCCTCGCGACGGCGCCGGCCGGCGAGGGTCAGGCCGGTCCCCAGGGCGAGGGCCAGCAGCGCCGCCCCGAGAGCGGTCGCCGTCCCGGTGCCGGTGTAGGCGAGCTCCCCGGTGTCGCCGGAGCGGTCGGACGCCGCCGAGGAACCGGCCGTCCAGGCGTCCGCCGTCCAGGAGCCGGTCGCCCGAGCACCGGCCGCGGACGCCGGGCGGGTGGTCCCGTGCGCCCAGCCGTTCCCGGAACCGTGGCCCCAGCCGTGGCCACGGTCCTGGCCCCGGCCGTGGCCCGGGCAGTCCTGCGGCGTGCCCGGGTGCTGCGGGTCGGTCGGGTCCGTGGGGTCGGTCGGGTTCGTCGGGTCGGTCGGGTTCGTCGGGTCGGTCGGGGTCACCGGGGCGGTCGGCGGCGTGCAGTCGCCGGCGGCGTCGCCGAGCAGGCCGAGGCCCAGACCGCAGACGGTCACCGGCACGTCGACGCCGATGCCGCCGTCGGAGCCGTTCCCGGAGCCGTTCCCGGAGCCGTTCCCGGAGCCGGGGCCGCCGGGACCCTCCGTGCCCTCGGGGGAGCACCCGCCGAGCGCGTCGCCCAGCACGCCGAGGCCGGTGCCGCAGACGGTGACCGGGGCGTCGACGTCGAGCAGGCCGCCGTCCGAGTCGCCGGAGCCGGTGCCGTCCCCGGAGGTCGCGGGCGTGCAGTCGCCGGCCGCGCCGCCCAGCAGGCCCACGCCGGTGCCGCAGACGGTGACCGGCAGGTCGGCGTCGACCAGGCTGCCGCCGTCCGACCCGCTCCCGGTGTCCCCGGTCGGCGCCGCGGGGGTGCAGTCCCCGGCGGCGTCGCCGAGCACGCCGACGCCGTTGCCGCACGCGGTGACCGGGACGTCGACGTCGAGCAGGTCGCCGAGCGGGCCGCCGTCGGCGGGGGCCGGTGCCGGGTCGGTGGCGGCGGTGCAGCCCCCGAGCGCGTCGCCGAGCACGCCGACGCCGTTGCCGCAGACGGTGACGGGCACGGTCACCGCGCCCTCGGGCGTGGCGGGGGCGGTGCCGCCGGCGGTGGCGTCGCCGAGCACGCCGACCCCGTTGCCGACGACGGTCACCGGCACGACGACGTCGGCCGGGTCGGTGCTGCCCGGGGCGGGCGCGGCCGGTTCCTGCGTGGCGGTGCCGCCGGCGACCGAGGCGTCGTTGCCGCCGATCGTCACGGGCACCGCGACGTCGACGGGGCCCAGGTCCAGGGAGATGTCCTGCGAGACGGCGGGCAGCTCCAGCCCGCCGATCGGGGTGCCGGTGTCGAGGACACCGAGCGCGTTGTCGGTGACGGTGACCGGCACCGTCACGTCGAGGTCGTCGGACGCGGCGGCGACACCGGTGCCGAGGGCCATCAGGCCGCCGGTCATCAGTGCCACGCGCAGGGCGCGGGTGGCCCAGGGGTGCATGGGGGACTCCTGACTGAGGACGGGGACCCGCGTCCCGGACGGGACGGCGGGGACTGCGCTCGACCGGCCCGTGGCCGGGAGGCGCGTCCTCAGTCGGGGGAGGTGGCGGGGTCGACCGGGTCGCCGGCGGCGGCGTCCCGGGCCCCGGCGGTGGCGGCCACGGCGGCCGCGCGCGGCGCGACGGGGACGGTCGCGCCGAGGTCGGAGGAGGGCTGGTCGGCGCCGGACGCGGTGCCCGCCGACGCCGGCACGGCCGGCGGGACGGGCACGGCGGGCGCGAGCGGGGCCACCGGCACGGTGGGCGCCGGGACGGCGACCTGCGCCACGGCGGGCGCGGAACCGGCCACGTCCGCGGACCGCCCGGCCGCAGCGGGGACCCGCGGGGCCGCGACGTCGGTGCCGGACCCGACGGCCGGCGCGCCCACGACGTCGGCCGCCGCGCCGGCCACGGGAGCGCCGGCCGGGGTCTCGACCGGGTCGTCGGCAGAGGCCACGGGCGCGGGGACGTCGGTCGCGGGGACGTCGGGCACCGGCGCCAGCGCCCCGGTGACCGGGGACAGTGCCCCGGTGACCGGGGACAGCGCCTCCGTGACGGGTGCCAGGGCCGGCCGCAGTGCCCCGGTGACCGGGGACAGCGTCCGCGTCACCGGTGCGACGGCGTCGGTCACCGGCTCGAGCACGGGAGCGACGGGCGCGACGGCCTCCCGCAGCGGCGCGGCGACCGGGGCGACCGCCTCGGCGACCGGCGCCAGGACGGGCGCGACCGCCTCCGCGACGGGCGTGACGACGGGGGACGCGACGGACCCGGCCACCTGGCCCACCGGCGCGGTCACCGCGCCGAGCAGGCCGCCGGGCGGCGGCTCGTCGGCCGAGGCGGTGGACACGCCGGCCAGCCAGATGCCGGCGGCGGTCCCGGCGAGGACCGCCAGGCGGCCGCCCCACCGGCGCAGGCGGGCGCGACGGCCCGGCAGGAGCGAACGCTCGGCCATCGCACCTCCCCCTGGTGTCGGCCGACACAGTGCTCACTCCATGGAGCCAGGCGGTCACGGAAGGCGCCAGGCGAAGTCCGTCCCCCGATGGGGTGAAAACGGGACGGAACGGTCACGTCCTGTGAGGCGGCCCCACCCTCCCTGGGGACGCGAGGGGAGTGGCAGGGTGCCGCTGTGACCGCTGACACCTCTCCCGCACCGGTGCTCTGGCAGCCCACAGGGGAGGTCCGGGAGGCGACGCGGCTGGCGGCCTTCGCGCGCGAGGTGGCCGCCCGCCGCGGGCTGGACCTGGACCCCACCGACTACGACGCGATCTGGCGCTGGTCGGTCGAGCACCTGGACCAGTTCTGGGCCGACGTCGCCGCGTGGTCCGGCGTGCTGCCCGGCGTCCCCGACGACCGGGTGCTCACCCGGCGGGAGATGCCCGGTGCCGAGTGGTTCCCGGACGCCACGGTCAACTACGCCGAGCAGGCGCTGCGGCACGCCACGGACGAGCACCCGGCGCTGATCGCCGTCGCGGAGGACGCCGAGCCGGTCGAGGTCTCCTGGGCCGAGCTGCGCGCGCAGGTCGGTGCGTTCGCCGCGACCCTGCGCCGGCTGGGCGTGCGCCGCGGCGACCGCGTCGCCGGGTACCTGCCCAACGTCCCCGAGGCGGTCGTCGCGTTCCTCGGCGCGGCGTCGATCGGCGCGGTGTGGTCCTCCTGCGCGCCGGACTTCGGCACCCGCGCCGTCCTCGACCGGTTCGCCCAGATCGAGCCGACCGTGCTGGTCGCCGTCGACGGGTACCGCTTCAACGGGAAGCCCTACGACCGGCGCGGCGTCGTCGCCGAGCTCCGGGCCGCCCTGCCGACCGTGACGACGACGATCGCCGTCCCCCGGCTGTTCCCCGACGAGCTCCCCGACGGCGCGCTGGGCTGGGCCGACGCCGTCGCCGACCGGCAGGAGCCCGAGTTCGAGGCGCTGCCGTTCGACCACCCGCTGTGGATCGTCTACTCGTCGGGCACCACCGGGCTGCCCAAGGGGATCGTCCACGGGCACGGCGGCGTGGTGCTCGAGGAGCACAAGCAGCTGGGCCTGCACGGCGACGTCGGGCCCGGCGACCGCTTCTACTGGTACGCCTCCACCGCCTGGATCATGTGGAACATCGCGACGTCGGCGCTGCTGCGCGGCGCGACCGTGGTCGTCCACGACGGCGCCCCGGCGTACCCCTCGGTCGACGCGCAGTTCGCCCTCGCCGCCCGGACCCGCCTCACCTACCTGGGCACCAGCGCCGGCTACCTCGTCGCCTGCGAGAAGGCCGGGATCCGGCCGGGGGAGACCCACGACCTGTCGGCGCTGCGGACGATCGGCTCCACCGGCTCGCCGCTGCCGGCCTCGGCGTTCGAGTGGGTCTACGACGCGGTGGGCCGTGACGTCTTCCTCGCCTCGGTGTCCGGCGGCACCGACGTCGCCACCGGCTTCATCGGCAGCACGCTGCTGCTGCCGGTGACCGCCGGGGAGCTGCAGCGGCCGATGCTCGGCGTCGCCGCGGCCGCGTGGGGCGAGGACGGCGAGCCGGTCACCGGCGAGCTGGGCGAGCTGGTGATCACCGAGCCGATGCCGTCGATGCCGCTGTACTTCTGGAACGACCCGGACGGCAGCCGTTACCGCGAGGCCTACTTCGAGCCGTGGCCGGGCGTGTGGCGCCACGGCGACTGGATGGAGGTCACCGAGCGCGGGACCTGCGTCATCACCGGCCGGTCGGACTCCACGCTCAACCGCGGCGGCGTGCGCATGGGCACCGCCGACATCTACGCCGCCGTCGAGAGCTTCCCCGAGGTCGCCGACTGCGTCGTCCTCGGTGTCGAGCAGCGCGACGGCGGCTACTGGATGCCGCTGTTCGTGCAGATGGCGCCCGGCGCCGAGCTCACCGGCGAGCTGGCCGACCGCATCCGCGCAGCCATCCGCAGCTCGGCCAGTCCCCGGCACGTGCCCGACGAGATCCTCGTCGTCCCCGGCGTCCCGCACACCCGGACCGGCAAGCGGCTGGAGGTGCCGCTCAAGCGGCTGTTCCAGGGCGTGGCGCCGGAGAAGGCGGTCAACCCCGGGGCCGTCGACGACGCGTCACTGGTCGACCACTACGTCGCCCTCGCCCGGGAGCGCGGCGCGCGCTGAGAACGGCCCGCGCAGCGCCGCCCACTGCAGCAGCAGGACCGTCTTGGCGTCGGCGATCCGGCCGTCGCCGGCCATGGCCAGCGCGTCGTCGAACGGCAGCTCGAGCACCTCGACGTCCTCGCCCTCCTCGGCGAGCCCGCCCCCGGCCGACACCCGGTCGGCCGGGGTGTAGGGCCCGGCGAAGAACGCCAGCCGCTCGGTCACCGAGCCCGGGCTCATGAACAGGTCCGGCAGCCGGGTGAGCGCCCCGACGGCCACGCCGAGCTCCTCCTCGGCCTCGCGCCGGACCGCGGCCTCGGCGTCCTGCTCGTCGAGCAGCCCGGCGGCGGTCTCGACGAGCATCCCGTCGTGGGAGCCGTTGACGTACGCGGGGAAGCGGAACTGCCGGGTGAGCAGCACGGTGCGGCGGGCGGCGTCGTACAGCAGCACCGTGGCGCCGTTGCCGCGGTCGTGGGTCTCCCGCTGCTCGGTGCGCCAGACGCCGTCGCGGCCGCGGCGGACGAACGTCGTCCGCCGGTTGACGTACCAGGCGCTGGAGAGCACCTCGACGTCCCGGACGACGACGTCGGGGTTGCCGGTGAGGTCGCGACCGGCGCGGTCGAGCCCCGTCCGCCCCCGCGCGTCGGGGACGTCGACCCCGAGGACGCCGGTCACCGCGCCACCGCCGGGACCTCGTCGACGCCGGTGTAGACCGCGGCGCCGCGGGCGCGGGCCAGCGCGACCATCTCGTCGGAGCCGGCCGAGGCGCCGGGCAGCCGCAGCACGGCGTCGACGCGGGCGACCAGCCGGCGGCCCATCGGGTGGAACACCTCGTCGAAGGCGGCGTCGCCCACCCGCGTCGAGCCGGCCAGCTCGGCCAGCGGCAGGGCGAGGTCCTCCCCGTTGACGGCGAGGTGGCCGGCGCGGAACAGCTCCAGGCAGGCCTGCCGGATCGCCCGGTGGTTGGCCGCGATCCGCTCCGGGTCGTCGCCGGTGCCCCCGCGGTACGGGCCGGCGACCAGGATCATCAGGGGCTGTCCGGTCACGCTCCCGGGCGTCCTGTCCGCAGTCATGTGCAGTCGACCTCCACGCCGGCGTCGTCGAGCGCGGCGAGGGTCTCCTGCGCCGCGGGGGTGAGCTGGGGGTCGCGGGCGCTGGCGTCCGTGACCAGCCGGCCGACCGCGTCCAGCGGGGCCACCGAGGCGAAGGCGCGGACGCCGAGCTTCGAGGCGTCGGCGACGACGACGGTGCTGCGGGCCTGCTGCAGCCCCACCTGCTTGACCGCGGCGTCCTCGAGCGTGAACTCCGACCAGCCGGCCTGCGCGCTCACCGCCCCGATCGACATGACGAACAGGTCGAAGGTGAGCTGCCGCAGCACCGCGGCGGTCAGGGGGCCGGCCAGGCTCCGCTCGCCGGGCCGCGACTCCCCGCCGACGACGAGCAGGCGGATCCCCGGCCGGTCGGCCAGCGCGTCGGCCACCGGCAGGCTCACGACGGCGGCCGTGAACGGGCCCTCGCCCGCCGCCGCCCGGTCGCCCAGCGCCCGGGCCACGTGCACCGTCGTCGTCCCGGCGTCGAGCAGCACCGTCGCGCCCGGCTCGACCAGGGCGGCGGCCGCGCGGCCGATCCGGTCCTTGAGGCCGGCCTGCCAGCCGGCCCGCGCGCTGAAGCCCGCGGAGCCCTCCGGCCCGGCGACGGCGACCGCGCCGCCCCGGACGCGCTCGACCAGTCCGCGGGCCTGCAGCGCGTCGAGGTCGCGCCGCACGGTCATCTCGGAGACGCCCAGGCGGGCGGCGAGGTCGGCGAGCGAGGCCCGGCCGGCGTTGCGCACCAGCCGCAGCGTCACGTCGAGTCGGTCAGGGACGGCCACGGCGGATTTCCTACCAGCACCGTGTGAGTTCTGTGAAGTGATTGTGTGATCCGGCGCGGGAGCGTGTGCTCCGTCACGCTCCCGCGGGCGCGCCGTGCAGGTCAGGGGCGGCACGCGCATGGTGGGCGGGGACCGCCCCCGACGACGGAGAGAGGCCCCGCGACGATGACGTCGACCCAGGAGCGCCCCGCCGACCTGCTCGAGCCCCGGCCGCCCGCGCTGCTGCCGCCGTGGCACACCCCCGAGCGCGAGGCGCTGCAGGAGCAGGCCCGCCGGTTCGCCCACGACGAGGTGCTGCCGGTCGCCGACGAGCTGGACCCGCAGAAGGGGCTGCTGCCGGAGGCGCTGCTGGCCCGGATGGCCGAGCTCGGCTGGTTCGGCATCACGGTGCCGGCCGAGCACGGCGGGCTGGGCCTCGGCGTCTTCGAGTACTGCATGGTGTCCGAGGAGCTGGCCCGTGCCTGGATGAGCAGCGCGAGCATCCTCGCCCGCTCCCAGGGCCTCGGGACGGCGGTGGCCGACCCCGCGCGGCGCGGCGAGCTGCTGCGCCGCAGCGCGAAGGGCGAGTGGATCGGTGCCATCGCGCTGTCCGAGCCCGACGCCGGCTCCGACCTCGCCGGCGTCTCCACCCGGGCGGTCCTCGACGGCGACGAGTGGGTGGTCACCGGGCACAAGCGCTGGTGCGGCAACGCCGAGGCCGCGGACTTCATCCAGGTCCTCGTCCGCGAGCGCGACCCCGAGCCGGGGGAGTCGCGCTCCGCCGGGCTGGTCAACCTGCTGCTGGAGAAGGAGCGCGGCGCGTTCCCGCCCGGGCTCACCGGCACCCCGATCGACAAGATCGGCTACCACGGCTTCCTCACCTGGGACCTGGTCTTCGACGGCGTCCGCATCCCGCGGGCGAACGTCGTCGACCAGGCGGCGGCCAGCGACGAGCAGGGCGAGGCCGCGAAGCGGGCCGGGTTCGCCGAGGCGCAGAAGTTCCTCAACACCGCGCGCGTGCACACCGCCGCCCGCGCCGTCGGCCTGGCCCGCGCCGCGCTCGAGGACTCGATCGTCTACCTGCAGGAGCGCGAGCAGTTCGGCCACCCGATCGGCGACTTCCAGGCGCTGCGCTTCGCCGTCGCGGAGATGGCCGCCCAGATCGAGCAGTCGCGCGCCTTCTACCGCCAGGTCGCCCACCTCGTCGACCTCGGCGTGCGCTGCGAGAAGGAGGCCTCGATGGTCAAGCTCGAGGCCACCGAGATGGCCGTGCGGGTGACCAACCAGGCCATGCAGCTGCACGGCGGCAACGGCTACACCACCGAGCGGCAGGTCGAGCGGCACTGGCGCGACGCCCGGCTGACCACGATCTTCGAGGGCACCAGCGAGATCCAGAAGCGGATCATCAGCGACCGCCTGCTGCCCCGCTCGCCGCTGACGTGATCTCCCGCGTCGCGAGGTGCTGACGGGACGGCGTCCCTCCTCTACGGTCCCGCGCGGCCCGCAGCCCGACCGCCCCCCGGCGGCGCCGGCGGGCCGGTCCCGGTCGTCCGCCCGGGGCCCGACGACGCCCGAGGAGAACCGTGTCCCGCACCCGTCCGACCGTCCGCCGTGCCCTCGCCGGGGCGCTGCTCGGCTCCGCCCTGCTGCTGTCCGCCTGCGGCGGTGAGGACCTCGACGACCTCGCCGCCGCGGCTGAGGACGTCGCCGCGGCCGGGGACGGCGGTGCCGCGACCGACGTGCCGGAGGAGTGCCTGGCGGCGTTCCCGCTGACCGTCGCCGGCGGGGCGGACATCGTCGACGTCGAGTCCGTCCCCGCCGGCTTCCCCGAGCCGCCGGACGGGTCGACCCTGTGCGAGACCGGCGGCACGGCCGACGGCAGCCAGGAGTACGCGAACTACGCCTCCGACCTCGCCGCCGAGGACGTCCTGGCGCACTACGCGTCGGCCGCCCCCGCCGCCGAGCGGACCGAGACCGGCCTGGGCGAGCCCGCGGTGTCGGGCACCTCCGGGGACGTCTCCTGGCAGGTGGAGCCGGTCGACGGCGGCTTCCGCCTCGTCTTCGCGCCCGGGGCCTGACGCCTCGACGCTCGTGCTCCGCTCACCGGTGTGCGCGGAGCACGAGCGTCGCCACGGTCACCCGGCGGCGTCGTCGGCGTGCGCGACGTTGTCCAGCTCGCGCCAGATGAGCGCCAGCAGCACCGCCGACCCGGCGAACGCGAACCAGAACGGGCCGGTCACGCCCCAGGCCCGGGCCACGAGCCCGCCGACGGCCTGGCCG
The DNA here is from genome assembly GCF_054050295.1 of Geodermatophilus sp. SYSU D01045. Classification (NCBI taxonomy): domain Bacteria; kingdom Bacillati; phylum Actinomycetota; class Actinomycetes; order Geodermatophilales; family Geodermatophilaceae; genus Geodermatophilus; species Geodermatophilus sp. SYSU D01045. The sequence continues at coordinate 58,668 of NZ_JBJGZB010000016.1, read as the reverse complement.
GCCAGGATGCCGCCGAAGACGCCCATCGCGTACAGGCTCCCGACCCGGCCCTGCAGCCCGGCCGGCACCGCGCGCATCCGGACCGTGCGCGACGTCGTCCCCCAGACGAACGCGTGCGCGCCGAAGACGAACAGCACCGGTACGGCGACCCACGGCGTCGTGGCCAGCGCCAGGAACAGGTGGGTGAGCGTCTCGAGCAGCAGCCCCACCTTCATGAGCGCGGCGATGCCGACGCGCCGTTCGAGCCAGTCGTAGGACGCCGTCCCGACCATGCCGCCCAGCGCACCGACCGTGGTGAGCAGGCCGTAGCCGGCCGCGCCCAGGCCCAGCCGCTGGTCGGCGTAGAGCACGAGCACCGACCAGGCCGCGCCGTAGGTGACGTTGAACAGGACGATCGTGACCGTCAGCGTCCGCACCGCGGGGTGGCCCCAGGTCCAGCGCAGGCCCTCGGCGACGTCCCGGCCGATCCGCCCCCGCCGCGCCGCCCGCTCCGGCGGCGGCACCCGCATCCGCGCGATCAGCACCGCGCCCAGGGCCACCAGCACCGCCTGGGCGAGGAACGGCCACGCGGCGCCGGCCACGAACAGCAGGCCCCCGACGGCCGGCCCGGCCAGCTGGTTCATCGTCAGCGTGCCCGCGGTCAGGCGGGCGTTGCCGATGCCCAGGTCGGCGCGGTCGACGACCATCGGCAGCAGGGTGCCGGCGGCGGTGTCGGCGAACACCTCGGCGGTGCCCAGCACGAACAGCGCGACCAGCACGGGCACCAGCCCGACGTCGCCCGTGAACAGGGCGGCGGCCAGCACGGCGAGCACCCCGGCGCGGGCCAGGTCGACGGCGGCGACGAGCAGCCGCCGGTCCACCCGGTCGGCCAGGACGCCGGCGTGCAGGCCGAACAGCAGCCACGGCAGCTGCTGCAGCAGGGCGCCGAGCGCGACCAGCAGCGGGTCCTGGGTGCGGGCGGCCACCAGCAGCGGCCCGGCCGCCAGCGCCACGCCGTCGCCCAGGTTGCTCACCCACGACGACGCCATCAGCCAGCGGAACGACGTCCCCATCCGGGCGGGCAGCACCGCCTCGACCACCCGGCCCACGGGAACGGGACTGTAGACGCGACCGTTCCTGCGCTCCTCCGGTAATCCGGCTGACTGCTGTCGGTCCCGTCGGCGAGCATGGGGCCGACGGCGCCGACGGTGCGCCGTCCCCCGAGGAAGGACCCGTCATGACCGGCCTGCCGCGCGCGCTCGCGCCCCTGCGGCACCGCGACTACCGCCTGCTGGCCGCGTCGATGGGGCTCTCGCTGCTCGCCCAGGGGCTGTGGACGGTCGCGCTGGTCTGGCAGGTGGTCGACCTCGGCGGCGGGCCCGCCGCGCTCTCCTTCGCCACCGCGCTGTCGGCCGGCGGCATGCTGGCCAGCACGCTGCTCGGCGGCGCCCTGGCCGACCGCGTGCCGCAGCGGCGGATCCTGCTCGGCGTCGCGCTGCTGCAGACCGCGGCGGTCGGGCTGGTCGCCGTCCTGTCGCTGGCCGGGGCGCTGGCGCTCGGTCCGCTGGCCGCGGCCGCGCTGGCCCAGGGCGTCGCGACGGGGCTGTACTACCCGGCCTACTCCGCGCTGGTCCCCAGCGTGGTCCCGGCGGGCGACCTGCTCGCCGCCAACGGCCTGGAGGGCGTCGTCCGCCCGGCGCTGGCGATGGCGATCGGGCCTGCCGCCGGCGGCCTGCTGGTCGGCGCGTTCTCACCCGGTGCGGCGCTGCTCGCGACGGCGGTGACCTCGGCGGTCGCGGCCGCGTGCGTGGCGGCGCTGACGACGGTGCCGGTGCGCCGCGACGAGGTGGGCTCGGGCCTGTTCGCCGACGTCCGGGAGGGCGTCGCCTACATGGTCCGCACGCCGTGGCTGCTGGCGACGCTGCTGTTCGCCTCGCTCATGGTGCTGGTGTTCATGGGCCCGTTCGAGGTGCTGGTCCCCTTCGCGGTCCGCGACCAGGCCGGCGGCGGCCCGACGGAGCACGCCTGGGTGCTGGCCGCGTTCGGCATCGGCGGCGCGCTGGGGTCGGCCGTCGTCGCCTCGCTGCGGCTGCCGCGGCGCTACCTCACGGTCATGAACCTGCTGTGGGGCTTCGGCTGCGTGCCGATGGTCGTCTTCGGCTGGACGTCGTCGCTGTGGCTGATGATCGCCGCGGCCGGGGTGCTGGGCGCGGCGTTCGAGTCGAGCACGGTCATCTGGGGGACGCTGCTGCAGCGGCGGGTGCCGCCGGCGCTGCTCGGCCGGGTGTCCAGCCTCGACTTCTTCGTCTCGCTGGCGTTCATGCCGCTGTCGATGGCGCTGGCCGGGCCGGTCAGCGAGGTCGTCGGGCTCACCGGCACGTTCCTGCTCACCGGGCTGGTGCCGCCGCTGCTGGCGGTCGCGGCGATCCTGTACTGGCGGCTGCCCGCCGACGAGATCGCCCACCCGCTCGACGTCCCGGCCGAGGAACCGGCCGGGAGCGAGGCGGTCAACGAGCCGGCAGGCGCAGGCGAAGGACCCCGTCCTCCCCACCCCTCGCAGGCTCGGGGCGGGGCCCTGGACGGGGCCGGAGAGCGAGACGGACTGCCTACGGCAGGCGCAGGATCCGGGCCTCCCAGGGCCTGAGCACGGCGGGGTCGTCCTCGGGCAGGTTCCCGAGGACGACCTCCGCGCCCACCGCCTCGGGCAGCAGGCCGGCGAGGTCCTGCTCCTTGGCGCCGAGGTTGCAGACGACGAGCAGCGTGTCGCCGTCGAGGCTGCGGGTGAACGCGTACACCTCGTCGTGCTCGGGCAGCAGCATGGTGAAGGAGCCCAGCGCCACCACCGGGTCCTCGTGCCGCAGCGCGATCAGCCGCCGGTGGTGGGCGAACACCGAGGCGGGGTCCTCGCGCTGGGCGGCGGCGTTCCACTCGACGTGGTCGGGGTTGACCGCGAGCCACGGCGTCCCGGTGGTGAACCCAGCGTTCGGCGAGGCGTCCCACTGCACGGGCGTGCGCGCGTTGTCCCGGCTCATCCGGCGCAGCGCCGCGAACACCTCGTCGGGGTCGGCGCCGTGTGCCACGGCCTGCACCTGGTGGTTGATCGACTCGACGTCGCGGAACTGCGCCAGGTCGGTGAACGGGAAGTTCGCCATCCCGATCTCCTCGCCCTGGTAGACGTAGGGCGTCCCGCGGTGCAGGTGCAGCAGCGTGGCCAGGCACGTCGCGGAGTCCCGGCGGTAGCGGGGTGAGTCGTCGCCGAAGCGGGACACCGCGCGCGGCTGGTCGTGGTTGTCCCAGTAGAGGGAGTTCCAGCCGACGTCGGCCAGGCCCGTCTGCCAGCGGCCGAGGGAGGCCTTCAGGTCGCGCATCCGCAGCGGCCGGGGGTTGAACTTCGATCCCTCGAAGTCCAGGCCCACGTGCTCGAACTGGAAGACCATGTCCACCTCCTCGCGCGCGGGGTCGGTGAACAGCAGCGCGTCCTCCACCGTCGCGCCCGGCGTCTCCCCGACCAGGAGCAGCTGCTCGCGCCGGCCGGTGAACACCTCGCGGTGCATCTCCTGCAGGAACTCGTGGATGCGGGGGCCGCACACCACCGACGCGGTCGCGTCCCCGTAGGGCAGTCCGGGCAGCGGCGGGCCGTCGTGCAGCTCGCCGTCCGGCCCGACGTCCTTGCTGATCAGGTTGATGACGTCCATGCGGAACCCGTCGACCCCGCGGTCGAGCCACCAGCGCATCATCGCGTAGACCGCCTGCCGGACCTCGGGGTTCTCCCAGTTCAGGTCGGGCTGCTTGCGGTCGAACAGGTGCAGGTAGTACTCGCCACTGGCCTCGTCGAGCTCCCAGGTCGAGCCGGAGAAGAAGCCGTGCCAGTTGGTCGGCTCGGCGCCGGGCTGCCCCGCCGTCATGCCCTGCCGCGGCGGCCGCCACCAGTACCAGTCCCGCTTCGGCGAGTCCGGCGACGACCGGCTCTCGACGAACCACGGGTGCTCGTCGCTGGTGTGGTTGACCACCAGGTCCATCACCAGCTTCATCCCGCGCGCGTGCAGCCCGGCGACCAGCTCGTCGAGCTGCCCCAGCGTGCCGAACAGCGGGTCGACGTCCTGGTAGTCGCTGATGTCGTAGCCGTTGTCGGCCTGCGGCGAGGGGTAGACCGGCGAGAGCCAGACGACGTCGACGCCCAGGTCGGCCAGGTGGTCCAGCCGCTGCAGGACCCCGCCGAGGTCGCCGATCCCGTCGCCGTCGGAGTCCTGGAACGAGCGCGGGTAGACCTGGTAGACGACGGCACGGGTCCACCACGGCGACTGCTCGGGGGTCACCCGACCAGCCCAGCACCCCTGGCCCCGGTCCGCACCCGCGCGGCCCGGGGAGCGCGCTGATTGGATGGCCGGGACCCGTCGGGGACCCCCCGGCACCCCTGATCCGAGGAGGACCGATGGCCGAGCCCCTGAGCCGACCCGACGTCGAGCCGCCCACCGGGCCCGCGCCCGACGACCTGGTGATCGAGGACCTCGTCGTCGGCGACGGCCCCGAGGCCACGGCCGGCGACCTGGTCAGCGCCCACTACGTCGGCGTCACCCACGACGGCGGCGAGCAGTTCGACGCCTCGTGGGACCGCGGCGACCCGCTGGAGTTCCGCCTCGGCGTCGGCATGGTCATCCAGGGCTGGGACGAGGGCATCCAGGGCATGCGGGTCGGCGGGCGCCGCCGGCTGACGATCCCGCCGCACAAGGCCTACGGCGACCGCGGCGCCGGCGGCGTCATCAAGCCGGGCGCGACGCTCGTCTTCGTCGTCGACCTCGTCGGCGTGCGCTGAGTCCTCCGCGCGCCGTCGTGCTCTGCCCCCCGATGGGGGGCAGAGCACGACCCGCCGCTGACCGGCCACGTGGTTGCGCCGGGCAACCGCGGGGCACCGGTGCGGCCATGAGCGAGCCGGTCCCCACCCGTGAGCACGTCCGCGCGAAGGAGGGCACCGGCAGCGGGTCGGCCGGCGAGTCGGGTGGGGAGTCCACCGGCACCGTCGTCGTCGCGGGCCTGGCCAACCTCGGCATCGCCGTCGCCAAGCTGGTCGGCGGGCTGATCAGCCACTCCTCGGCGATGCTGTCCGAGGCCGCGCACTCGCTGGCCGACACGATCACCGAGGTGCTGCTGTTCGTCGCGCTCAAGCGCGGCGACAAGGCGCCTGACGCCCGCCACCCGGTCGGCTACGGCCGGGAGACCTACTTCTGGGCGCTGCTGGCCTGCCTCGCGACCTTCACCCTCGGCGCCGGCTTCTCCTTCTACCAGGGGATCGAGACGATCCTCGAGGGCGAGGAGCAGGGCTCGCCGCTGGTCGCGTACGTCGTCCTGGCGGTCTCGTTCGTCCTCGAGGGCGCCTCCTGGCTCAAGGCCGTCCGGCAGGTCCGCGGGGCCGCCCGCAAGTGGGGGACGACGCCCCGCCGCTACCTGGCCGAGACCACCGACACCACGGTCAAGGCCGTGACGTTCGAGGACAGCGCGGCGCTGGTCGGCCTCGTCCTCGCCGCCCTCGGCCTGTTCCTCGAGCAGGTGACCGGCGACCCGGTGTGGGACGGCGTCGCCGCGATCCTCATCGGGGTGCTGCTGCTCCTCGTGGCCGGGTCGCTGGCGCGGGCCAACGTCTCGCTGCTCATCGGCCAGTCGATCCCGCGCCGGCTGCAGGACCAGCTGCGCGCGGAGATCGCCGGGCTGCCCCAGGTCGACGACGTCCCGGTCCTGCTCACCACGGTCATCGGTCCGGGGCAGCTGGCCGTCATGGCCAAGGTCGACTTCGCCGACACCGCGACCGTGGCCGACATCGAGCGGGCCTCCGACGAGGCCGAGCGACGGCTGGTCGCCCGCCACGAGGGCGTCCGCTTCGTCTTCCTCGACCCGACCCCCGGCGACGGGCGGGCCCGCGCGGAGGCCCACCGCCCGGAATGACGGTGGCCGGCCCGCGGTTGGGGGATGCCGTGCGCATCGAGGTCTGGTCCGACGTCGTCTGTCCGTGGTGCTACATCGGCAAGCGCCGGTTGGAGACCGCGCTGGAGCGGTTCCCCCACCGCGACCAGGTCGAGGTGGTCTGGCGGTCCTTCCAGCTCGACCCGAGCATCCCGGAGGGCGAGACCCACCCGACCCTCCCGGCGCTGGCCGCCAAGTACGGCCGCCCGGTCGAGGAGATGCGGTCGATGATGCGGCACGTCGAGGAGACCGCCGCCGGTGAGGGCCTCGAGTACCACCTGGCCGACGGCGTCAGCGGCAACACGCTGCTCGCCCACGAGCTGATCCACCTGGCCGCCGAGCACGGCCTGCAGGGCGCGGTGAAGGAGCGGCTGCTGCACGCCCACTTCGAGGAGGGCCGCTCGGTCTTCGACGTCGACTCGCTGGCCGCCCTGGCCGTCGAGGTCGGCCTGGACGAGGCCGAGGTGCGGGCGGCGCTCGCCGACCACCGGTTCCGTCCCGCGGTCCTCACCGACGCCGCCACCGCCCAGGCGCTCGGTGCCACCGGGGTGCCGTTCTTCGTGGTCGACCGGAAGTACGGCGCCGCGGGCGCCCAGCCGGCCGAGCTGCTGCTGCAGGTGCTGGAGCGGGCCTGGGCCGACGCCCACCCGCTGGTCACCGTCCCCGCGGCCGAGGGCTGCGAGGACGGCTCCTGCGCGGTCTAGACCCGACACGCACAGCGGGCCCCTCCCCGGCGGCAGAGATGGCCATCTCCGCCGCCTCCCGGGAGGGGCCCGCCGTCGTCGTGCGGTCAGCCCATGGCGGGGCCGCCCTGCTCGGTGCCCGACAGGTCCTTCAGGAACTCGTGGCAGCGCTTCGCGCGCGCCGAGTCCTGCTCCATCACCTCGCGGAAGAAACCGGCGATGTCGTCCAGTCCCGCGTTCTCCGCGTCCCGGACGTACTGGCCGTAGTCGTGCCCGGCCTTCAGCGAGTGGTACTGCACCGAGATCAGGTCGTAGGCGACGTCCTCGAATCCGGTCTCACCCGTGGCCATGTCGGACCTCCTCGTCGTCGGAGACGGACGTCCGCACGGGTTCCCCGCAGGCCAGCAGCGGAAACGGACCGGCCCGTCACGACGCGCCGGGGACCGCGCCTCCCGTGACGTCCCCGCCGCCGGCGTCGTCGGCGAGCGTCCGCCCGGCCGTCGTCTGCGCGTCGTCGGCCGCGAGCTCCTCCTCGCCGGTGGACGCCGGGTCGTCGTCGGTCGAGGCCAGGTCCGCGCCCTCGGCGTAGGCGCCGGGGTCGGCCTGCGTCGTCCGGGGGTCGTTCAGCGGGTCCGGGACGTCGGGGTCGGTGACGGTCATGCCCCGTCCCTGCCCCCGCCGTGGGACTGGCAACCCCGCGCGGCCTGCGGCAGGGTCGGCGCGACGGGTCCCCCGACGGACGGAGACGCCCCGTGACCGACCCCGCGACCCCCGCCGACCCGCCGACGCACCGCACCGGCGCGGTCGCCGAGCTGCCCGACGGCCGCCTGCGGCTGGAGTTCCGCCGCTCCTGGGGCGACGGGCCCGACGCCGTCTGGGCCGCGCTCACCGAGCCCGACCGGCTGGCCCGTTGGTTCGGCACCTACGAGGGCGAGCGGGCCCCCGGCGGCCGGGGGACGCTGACGATGACCCACGAGACGGAGCCGGCGGCGATGGAGGCCCGCATCGCCGAGTGCGACCCGCCGCGGCGGCTCGTCGTCGAGTGGCCGGACCAGGAGGACTGGCGGGTCGGGCTCGCCGTGGTCGTGGAGAGCGGCCGGACGACGCTGCACCTCACCCAGGACTTCGCCGCCGGCACCGACGTCACCGACTACGCGCTCGGCTGGCACTGGTACCTCGACAAGCTCGACGCCGAGATGGGCGGGCGCCCCGACCCCGGTGACTGGGACACCTTCCTCGCCCGGGTCGGCCCCGACTACGGCCGGGCGCCGGAGGGCTGAGCGCCGAGCACCGCCATCGCGACGGCGGTGACCAGCCCGGCGGCGGCCACCGCGGTCTCCACGGGCTCGGCGCCGGCGGGGGTCAGCCGCCGCCGCACCAGCCGCTCGCCGAGGTAGCCCGGCACGAGGGCGGCGCCGGTGGTGGCGAGCACCCGCGGGGCGCGCCCGTCGTCGCCGGCGACCAGGCGGGCCAGCGCCCAGCCGTGGACGGCCAGGGTCCAGGCCGGCGGGCCGAGCGCCGTCCCGGCCCACCAGGCGTCGCGCCCGACCGTCGCCGCGCGCCCGGACAGCACCGGCGTGTCGAACGCGTGCCGCCGGCGCAGCGACAGCACCGTCCCGGCCAGGCTCGCCGCGAGCTGGACGGCGGAGGCGGCGAGCAGCGCCCCGCGGCGGCCCGTCACCGGACGCGCTCGGGCACCTGCACGGGCGCCGGGCCGGTCCACGGGCCGAGCGTGCCGAGGAGGGCGTTGCGCCGGCCCAGCCGCGGGCCCGCCTGCACCGGGTAGGCGTCGTGGGCGCCGGTGAGGTCGCGCGCGGCGTGGACGGCGAAGTTCGGGTCCTCCTGCGCCTCCCGCGCGACGGCGACCAGGTCGGCCAGGCCCCCGGCGACGACGGCCTCGGCCTGCCGCGCGTCGACGATCAGCCCCACCGCCATCGTGGCCACGTCCGCCCCCTCGCGGATGCCGGCGGCGAAGGGCACCTGGTAGCCGTAGCCGAGCGGGTGCTCCCAGCCGCCCAGGCCCCCGCCGGAGGCGTCGACGACGTCGACCCCGCGGGCGCGCAGCTCGCGGGCGAGGGCGATCGTGTCCTCGAGGCCGATGCCGTCGGCCGTGCCGTCGACGGCCGAGACCCGCACGAACAGCGGCCGGTCCGCGGGCCACGCGGCGCGGACGGCCTCGACCACCTCCAGCGGGAACCGCCAGCGGGCCTCCCGCGAGCCGCCGTAGGCGTCGGTGCGCCGGTTGGACAGCGGCGAGAGGAACTGGTGCAGCAGGTAGCCGTGCGCGGCGTGCACCTCGAGGACGTCGAACCCGGCGGCCAGCGACCGGCGGGTGGCCGCGGCGAACGCCTCGCGGACCTCCCCCAGCTCCTCGACGGTGAGCTCGTGCGGCACCGGCCCCCCGGGGACGGCGGGCACCGGGCTCGCCGAGACGGTCCGCCAGGGCTGCTCGCCCGGGAGCGCGTCCTCCGGCGTGACCGGGCGGCCGCCCTCCCACGGGCGGTGGCTGCTGGCCTTGGCGCCGGCATGGGCGAGCTGGATGCCCGCGACCGCGCCGGCGGCGCGCAGGAAGCCGGCGACGCGGGCGAGGCCGGGCACGTGCGCGTCGGACCACAGGCCGACGTCGCCGTGGCTGATCCGCCCCTCCGGCGTCACCGCCGTCGCCTCGACGACGACCGTGCCGAAGCCGCCGAGCGCGAACCGGCCGAGGTGCACGAGGTGGTAGTCACCGACCAGCCCGTCGGTCACCGAGTACTGGCACATCGGGGCGACGACGAGCCGGTTCGGGAGGGTCACCCCGCGCAGCGTCAGGGGCGTGAGGAGGGCCGGGGAGGGCGCGGAGCCGTTCGTGAGACTGGTCACGCCGGACTGCCAACACCGCTCCGACCTGCGGTGTTCCCGGTCCGCACCCCGCGCGGACGTAGACGTCCTAGACGTAACATCTCTCACCGTTACAGGCGGGTGTCCCCGCTTGTACGCTTCCCGAACCCGACGGCCGGACCCGTTCCGCCGGCCACGGGGAGACAGCACGCACCGGCGCCGGTGTCCCCGACACCCGGCGTGCCCAGAGGATGGAGACGCCGTGACCTCCGTGACCACCCCCGGTCTCGACAACGCCCCCACCACGCACGCCCGGCTGCTCGCCTGGGTGCGCGAGATGGCGGAGCTGACCACCCCGGACGAGGTCGTGTGGGTCGACGGCGGTGACGAGGAGTGGGAGCGGCTCACCCGGAAGCTGGTCGACGCCGGCACCTTCACCCGCCTGGCGAAGAAGCCCAACTCGTTCTGGGCCGCCTCCGACCCCAGCGACGTCGCGCGTGTCGAGGACCGCACCTTCATCTGCTCGGTCGACGAGGCCGACGCGGGGCCGACCAACAACTGGATGGCCCCCGACGAGATGAAGTCGATCATGACGGAGCTGTACCGGGGCTCCATGCGCGGCCGCACGATGTACGTCATCCCGTTCTGCATGGGCCCGGTCGAGGCCGAGAACCCGATGTTCGGCGTCGAGCTCACCGACTCCGAGTACGTCGTCGTCTCGATGCGGGTCATGGCGCGCATCGGCAGCCGCATCCTCGAGGCGATGGGCACCGACCGGCCGTTCGTGCCGGCCATGCACTCCCTGGGCGCCCCGCTGGAGCCGGGCCAGGAGGACGTGCCGTGGCCCTGCAGTCAGACCAAGTACATCGTGCACTTCCCCGAGGAGCGGGCCATCTGGTCCTACGGCTCGGGCTACGGCGGCAACGCCCTGCTGGGCAAGAAGTGCTACTCGCTGCGGATCGCCTCCGCGATGGCCCGCGACGAGGGCTGGCTCGCCGAGCACATGCTGATCCTGAAGCTGACCAGCCCGCAGCAGAAGACGTACTACGTGGCGGCGGCCTTCCCGAGCGCCTGCGGCAAGACCAACCTGGCGATGCTCGAGCCGACCATCCCCGGCTGGAAGGTCGAGACCCTCGGCGACGACATCGCCTGGATGCGGTTCGGCGAGGACGGCCGGCTCTACGCGCTCAACCCCGAGTACGGCCTGTTCGGCGTCGCGCCGGGCACCGGCTGGGACACCAACCCCAACGCGATGCGCACCATCGACAAGGGCAACTCGGTGTTCACCAACGTCGCGCTCACCGACGACGGCGACGTCTGGTGGGAGGGCATGACCGAGGAGCCGCCGGCGCACCTCACCAGCTGGAAGAAGCAGGACTGGACGCCGGACTCCGACGAGCCCTCGTCGCACCCGAACTCGCGGTTCTGCACCCCGATCGAGCAGTGCCCGATCCTCGCGCCCGAGTACGAGGACCCGAGGGGCGTGCCGATCTCGGCGATCCTGTTCGGCGGCCGCCGCAAGACGACGATCCCGCTGGTCACCGAGGCGCGGGACTGGAACCACGGCGTCTTCATGGGCGCCACGCTGTCCTCCGAGACGACGGCCGCGGCCACCGGCGCCGTCGGCGTCGTCCGCCGCGACCCGTTCGCCATGCTGCCGTTCATCGGCTACAACGCCGGTGACTACTTCCGGCACTGGGTCGAGACCGGCAAGGCACACGACGCCACCAAGCTGCCGCGGATCTTCTACGTGAACTGGTTCCGCCGCGACGAGGACGGCGGCTTCCTGTGGCCGGGCTTCGGCGAGAACAGCCGGGTGCTCAAGTGGGTCGTCGAGCGCATCGAGGGCACCGCGGCCGCCGAGGAGACCGCCGTCGGCCACGTGCCCACGCCCGACTCGCTCGACGTCTCCGGCCTGGACATGACCGAGGACCGGGTCCGCAAGGCGCTCGCCGTCGACAAGGACGAGTGGCGCGCGGAGATCCCGCAGATCACCGAGTGGTTCGAGAAGTTCGGGGACAAGCTGCCCAGCACCATGTGGGACGAGCTGGAGATCCTCAAGAGCCGGCTCGCCTGAGGAGGACCACCCTTCCCCCACGCCCCGCGCGCTCGGCGCGGGCCCCTGGAGGGTGGCCGTTCCAGGATCTCGCCCGCGGGCCCCGCACCGGACAACGTCGTCCGGCGCGGGGCCCGTGCTCGTCCGCGCCCCGCCGTGCACGGACCGGAGTGGTCTGCGAGCCGAGCGTGCGGGCGTCGGTTAGCGTGGCTGACGGTCCCGCGTCCCCCTGACGACAGGTCGCTCCCCGGTGCCCAATCCCTACCTGCACGTGCTGCGCACGCCGCACGCGCTGCCCATGGTGCTCGCCGCCTTCATCGGCCGGCTGCCCCTGTCGATGGTCGGCCTAGGGTGCGTCCTGCTCATCGCCGACGAGACCGGCTCCTACGGCCTGGGGGGCACGGTCGCCGCCGCGGGCGCGGTCACCACCGCCCTGGCCGGCCCGGTCATCGGCCGGCTGGCCGACACCTTCGGCCAGCGCCGGACGCTGCTGCCCGTCGTCGCGGTGTTCGCGGCGGCCGGTGCGCTGTTCCTCACCGCGGTCAAGGAGGACTGGCCGCGGTGGACCTTCTTCGCCACCGCGGGGATCGCGGGGGCGTGCATCCCGCCGGTCGCCTCGATGATCCGGGTGCGCTGGACCCACCTGCTGCGCGGCACCCACCGCCTGCACACCGCGCTGGCGATGGAGTCCGTCGTCGACGAGCTGGTGTTCATCGTCGGGCCGGTGCTGGTGACCTTCCTGTCCACCACCGGGCACTCGACCTCGGGCGTGGTCACCGCCTTCACCCTCGCCGTCGTCGGCGCGCTGCTGTTCGCCGCGCAGGGCCGCACCGAGCCGCCGCCGCACGGGCACGAGGCGCGCAGGGGGCCCTCGGCCATCCGGACGCCGGGGCTGCGGGTGCTGTTCGTCGTCGGCGCCGCCGTCGGGTCGATCCTCGGCACGCTGGAGATCGCGCTGGTCGCCTTCGCCGACGAGGCCGGCGCGATGGGCCTGTCCGGCGTGCTGATCGCGGGCCTCGCGGTCGGCTCGATGATCAGCGGGATCGGCTGGGGCGCCGTGCACTGGCGGCACCCGCTGCGGCACCGCCTGCTGGTCGTGCTCGCGGCCCTGACCGTGCTCACCGTCCCGCTGGTCCTCATCGGCAACGTCTGGGTGATGATCCCGTTCGTCGTCGTGGCGGGGGTGGCCGTCTCGCCGTCGCTGATCAGCTCGTTCACCCTCGCCGAGCTCATCGTGCCGCGGGTGGCCGTGACCGAGGCGTTCACCTGGATCGGCACCGCGCTCGGCCTCGGCGTCGCCGTCGGCACCTCGATCGCCGGGAAGGTCGTCGACACCGTCAGCGCCAACGCCGCGTTCCTCGTCGCCACGGTCTCGGCCGGGATCGCCGCCGTCGTCGTGCTCGCCGCGCAGCGGCTGCTGCACGTGCCGGCCGAGCACGCCGCCGAGCCGGCGATGGCGCGCTGACCCGGCCCCGTCCCGCCGCGGGCGGCGGCCGCCTCCTCGGCGTCGCGCCCGAGCGGCTCGGCCGGTGGCTGGACGGCGTCGCCGCCCGCCACGGCGCCTTCGACACGGCCGTCGACGACGACGGCGCCGTGCGGGTCACCTGCGCCGACGGCACGACCGTGACGCTGCGCGCGCCGTTCGGCTGGACCCCGGGCCCGGCGCCGCTGGCCACCTTCACCGCCGCCGCCCGCCGGCCGCGGCGGGCCGCGGTCCTCCTGGTGCGCCGCGGCCGCTGGGCCACCGGCGTCTTCGACGGCGCGGACCTCGTCGTCTCCAAGGTCGACAGCCGGCTGGTGCAGGGGCGCAGCGCCGCCGGCGGCTGGAGCCAGCAGCGCTTCGCCCGGCGCCGCGGCAACCAGGCCGACGCCGTGGTCGCCGCGGCCGCCGACACCGCGGCCCGGGTGCTGCTGCCGCACGCCGGCGGGGTCGACGCGCTGTTCACCGGCGGGGACCGGGGGATGGTCGACGCCGTGCTCGCCGACCCCCGGCTCGCCCCGCTGGCGGCGCTGCGCCGGGAACCGGCGCTGGAGGTCGGCGAGCCGACGAAGGAGGTCCTGCTGGCCACCCCGGGCCAGTTCCGCGCCGTGCGGGTGCACGTCGTCGAACCCGGCGACCGGGGGAGCCGTTAGCGCTGTGAGGGCGCTCCTCAGCCGTTCGGGAGCAGGACCAGGCGGATGGGGTCGCCCTCCTTGCGCTCGAGCATCTCGACGCCCTTCGCCGCGTCCTCGAGCGGCAGGGTGCCGGAGATCGAACGGGACAGGTCCAGCCGGCCGTGCCGCACGAGGCCGACCAGCTGCTCCACGTGCCCGGGCTCGGAGCCGTAGTGGCCGAGGATGCGCTGCGAGAAGTAGCTGAACTGCGTGCCGTTGCGGATGGTCAGCGGTTGGTCGGTGAGCCCGACGAGCACCAGCCGGCCCTCGCGTTCCAGGCAGCGCACCGCCTGCTCGCGCACCGCGGCCACCCCGGCGAAGTCGAACGCGTGCGACAGGCCCGCGCCGCCGGTGAGCTGCCGCACCCGCCCGGCGATGTCCTCGGACGGGTCCAGGGCCAGGTCGGCGCCGAAGGCCAGCGCCCGCTCCCGGGCGGACTCCACCGGGTCGACGGCGACGATCGGCGCCGCACCCGCCAGCCGCAGCAGCTGCACCGCGTGCGCCCCCAGGCCGCCGATGCCCCACACGCCCACCGGCTCCCCGGCGCGCACTCCGGCGGTCTTCACGATGGAGGCCCACGGCGTCGACACGGCGTCGGGCACGATGCACGCCTGCTCGAAGGGCAGCTCGTCGGGGATGGGGACCAGGGTCTGCGCAGTGGCCAGCGCGTACTGCGCCCACCCGCCGTCGTAGTCGACGCCGCGGGTGTGGATCCAGCCGTCGACCTCCTCGCCGGCCTGCAGCACGACCCGCTGCCCCGCCTGCCAGCCGGTGACGCCCTCCCCGAGCCCGGCGACGACGCCGGCCACCTCGTGGCCGAGCGTGACCTCCTCGCCCTGCAGGAACAGCGGGTTGAGCGTGCCGTCGACGAGGTGGACGTCGGACAGGCAGATGCCGGCCGCGCGGACCTCGACGAGGACCTGCCCCGGCCCGGGCACCGGTCGCGGCACCTCCTTCACCTCGAACTGCTTGGTGCGCACGTTGAGCCGGCCGGCGAGCATCGAGTCGGGCATGCCCGGCATCCTCCCCACCGGCCCGCGCCACCACACCGCCGCCTCCGGTGCACCTCCGCGGAGTCGCCCCGGGGGGGGGGGGGGGGGGGGGGGGGGGGGGGGGGGGGGGGGGGGGGGGGGGAGGCCGGCGGCTGCCGGCCCCCCCCCGCGCCCGCGGCCGCCCCCCCCCCCCCCCCCCCCCCCACCACCACCCCCCCCCCCCCCCCCCCCCCCCCCCCCCCCCCCCCCCCCCCCCCCCCCCCCCCCCCCCCCCCGGCGGCGGGGGATGGGGCGATCCGCTGGACCGCCCGGTGGAGGAGGTCCTCCGCGACGTCGCCTGGCGCAAGGTGAGCGTCTCCGGCGCCTGCGCGGACTACGGCGTGGTCGTCCTCGAGGACGGGTCGGCCGACGAGGCCGCCACCGCCGTGCTGCGGGACGAGATGCGCGCGGCCCGCACGGGCGACGAGCCGTTCTTCGACCGCGGCCCCGGCTACGCGCTGCTCTCCGGCGGCGCGACGTCCAACGAGTTCGACGTCCTCTAGGCCGTGCTCCGGGTGGCAGGAACGGCCACTCCTGCCACCCGGACCGGTCAGGTGACGGGGTCGGTGCTGCCGGCTCCCGGCTTGGCGCTGTCGCCGGTCTGACCCTCGTCGCCCTGGGTGGAGGTGTCCTCCTCGACGCCCTCCGGCCGGATCGGCGTCTCCTCCAGCACCTGCTCCTCGGCCTGCTCGCGGTCGGTGCCCGGCACCTCGGTCATGGCGTCCTCCCTCGTCGTCGTGGCTGCTCTCGGACGAGGGGCCCCTACCCCGCCGCCGCCCGGGCAGGCGCGGGTTCGCCGCCGGTGAACGGGGCGCGCAGGGCCGCGGCGGTGGCCTCGTCGGCGGGCAGGAACGCCTCGACCGACAGCTCGGCCGCGGTGAGGTCGACGGCGGTGCCGAAGGTGGTCACCGTGCTGAGGAACGACAGCACCACGTCGCCGGCGCGGAGCCGCAGCGGCACGGCGATGCCGTCGGGCGTCGAGCGGTCGGTGCCGCCGGGCAGCGCGGCCAGCTCGCGGTGCAGGGCGGCGAGCTGCGGATCGCCGGTCAGGTGCGCCTCGCGGCCCAGCCGGTGCAGGACGTGCGCCCGCCACTGCGGCAGGTTGACGATCCGCGGCGCCAGCCCCTCGGGGTGCAGGCTCAGCCGCAGCACGTTGACCGGCGGCTCCAGCAGGTGCGCGGCGGCGCCGTCGAGCAGCGGCGCCACGCTCGTGTTCGCCGTCACCAGCTCCCACGACCGGTCGACCACCAGCGCCGGGAAGGGCTCGTACGCGGCGAGCACCAGGTCCAGCGCCCGGGTGACCGCGGCCATGTCCGGGGAGTCCAGGCCCCGGCGGCCGTAGGCGGGGGCGAAGCCGGCGGCCAGCAGCAGGTCGTTGCGCTCGCGCAGCGGCACCTCCAGCCGCTCGGCCAGCCGCAGCACCATCTCCCGGCTCGGCCGCGACCGGCCGGTCTCCAGGAAGCTCAGGTGCCGGGCGGAGACCCCGGCGTCGTTGGCCAGGTCCAGCTGGGACAGCCGGCGGCGCTGCCGCCAGCCGCGCAGCAGTTCCCCGACGTCCGGGCGCACCGCGGTGGTCACGGCGCGGACGCTAGCGACGACCGCGCCGCCCGTCGCCTACCCGCGAGGTAATCGACGCCCTTCCCCGGCGGCGGGAGCGTCTGCGCCATGACGAACACCGCCACCGCCCCCACCCGCCGTCCCCCCGACCTGCTCCGCGTGGCGCTGCGCCTGGACGCCGTCGTCACCGGTGCCAACGGCCTGGCCTACCTGGCCGCCGCACCCCTGCTGTCCGACCTGCTGGGCGTCCCCGCCGGGGTGCTGCGCGGGCTGGGCGCCTTCCTCGCCGTCTTCGCCGCCGGGGTCGCGCTCGTCGCCGCCCGCCCGCACGTCCCGCGGGGCGCCACGGAGGTCGTCGTCGGCGCCAACGCGCTGTGGGCCGTCGGCAGCGTCGCCGCCGTCGTCGCCGGCCGCTTCGACCTCACCGCCGCCGGGACGGTCTGGGTGCTGCTCCAGGCCGCCGTCGTCGCCGGGTTCGCCGCCCTGCAGCTCACCGCCCTCCGCACCCGCTGACCCCACGAAGGAGAGACCGCCGTGACCGCCACCCCCGCCCTCGCCGACCGCTACCTCGCCGCCTGGAACGAGACCGACCCCGCCGCGCGGCGGGCGCTGGTCGAGGCGCTGTTCACCGAGGACGTCACCTACACCGACCCGCTGGCCGACGTCGCCGGCCGCGACGGGCTGGACGCGACCATCGCCGCCGTCCACGCGCAGTTCCCGGGCTTCGTCTTCCGGCTCGCCGGCCCGGCCGACGCCCACCACGGCCAGGTGCGTTTCACGTGGCACCTCGGGCCGGACGGCGCCGAGCCGCCGGTCACCGGGTTCGACGTCGCCGTCACCGACGGGGACGGCCGCATCCGCACCGTGCTCGGCTTCCTCGACCGGGTCCCCGCCTGAACCGACACCGCGATCACGGCACCGTGACCACGGCCGGAGGGTCCGGGACGGTCCCGGCGCCGTGATCGCGGGTGGGCTCAGCGCCGCCGCTGCCACCAGCGGCGGCGCTGCGGCGTGGCCGGTGCCGCGGCGGCCGGCGGCTCGGGCGCGGACGGCGGCCGGTCGCGGCGCCAGCCCTCGACGAGCGCCTCGACGTCGGCCAGGCCCGGCACCGGCGACCAGCGGCTCTCCGCCGGCCGCCGCCAGAAGGCCTCGACCCGGGCGTTGTAGTCCTCGGCGACGGCGCGCACGGCGTCCTCCGACGGCAGCGCGGCCACCCGCGCGGGCAGCCCGTCGCGCTCGCGGCGCAGCGCCAGGCCCGGCGGCAGCATGTCCGCGGGCGCCACGCCCTCGCGGCGGGCCTTGGCCACCGCCCAGTCGTAGGCGGTCTCGTTCGGGTCGAAGGCCGGGAGCGGCTTCCCGGCGCCGCGCAGCCCGGTGAAGTCGCCGCGGTCCTGGGCCTGGCCGATCTGCCGCTCGACCCAGGTCTCGAACGACACCCCGGGCGGCTTCCGCTGGGTCACCCCACCACCTCCACCTCCATGCTCCGCCTCTGCGAGGCTGCCGTGCATGCGGACGACGGGCAGCCGGGAGGTCTACCGCAACCCGTGGATCCGGGTGCGCGAGGACACCGTGGAGCGGGTGGACGGCTCCACCGGCGTCTACTCCGTCGTCGAGAAGCCGGACTTCGCCATCGTGATCGCGGCCGAGCGGGACGGCTTCTGGCTGGTCGAGCAGTTCCGCCACCCGCTGGGCCGCCGCGCCTGGGAGTTCCCCCAGGGGACCTGGTCCTCCGAGGCACTGGCGGCGGGCACCGGCGGGACGGCGGAGGAACTCGCCCGCGCCGAGCTCGCCGAGGAGACGGGGCTGCGGGCCGGCCGGCTCGAGCACCTCGGCCACGCGGCCCTGGCGCCCGGGCTGTCCACCCAGGAGTTCGACGTCTGGCTGGCCACCGACCTCACGCCCGGCCCGACCGCCCGCGAGGTGACCGAGGCCGACATGGTGGCGGCGTTCGTGCCCGAGGCCGAGCTGCGGGCGATGGTGTGCGACGGCCGGTTCACCGACGGCCCCTCACTCGCCGCCTGGGCCCTGCTCCTGCTCGGCCGCAGCTGACCCCCGGCCCTGCTGCAGGGGCCCGCCGCGAGCTCGCGAGTGGTGGGGGGCAGCGGGGTCCTTCCTCAGGCGGCGCGGAGGGAGCGCAGCGCGGGGGTGACGCGGGCGAGCTCGTCGAGCATCGCCTTGCCGCCGGCCTCGAGCTCGGCGTTGGGCGCGAACTCGTCCTCGTCGTCGAGGAACTGCGCGAAGAACGGCACCGAGATCGCCTCGGGGACGGTGTGCACCCGCAGCGCGGCGAGCACCGGCTTGACCGCCGACGACGCCCGCAGGCCCGCCGAGACGCCGCCGTAGGTGACCAGCCCGGCCGCCTTGTCGGCCCACTCGACCGACAGGTAGTCCAGCGCGTTCTTGAGCGACGCCGGGAAGGAGTGGTTGTACTCCGGGGTCACGAAGACGAACGCGTCGGCGCGGGAGACCGTCGCGCTCCAGTCCTTGGTGTGCTGGTGGGTGTACTGCTGCAGGCGCGGGTGGTCGGGCTCGTCGAACACCGGCAGGCCCACCTCGGCGAGGTCGACGAGCTCGACGTCGAAGCCGCCGTGCTCCTGCGCCAGGCGCTGCACCCAGCGGGCGACGGCGATGCCCCGGCGGCCAGGACGGGTGCTGGCGGCGATGACCTGCAGGACGGGACGGGACACCGGGACCTCCGGGACGACGACGGGACCGACTCGTTGAGGACTCAACCGTTGGGGCGGCCACCCGCTTCCCCCACCGCGGGTGACCCCCGCCGCACGCCGTGACCCGATCGTGCCTGGACAGCCGGGCCCCGGCCGTGCCTGCGGCCGAGGCCGTCGCGGAGGGTGGCGACCCACCCTGAACGGGTGAGTTCGCAGCTCAGGAGCCTGCGCCGGGGGCGTACAGCCCCGACGCTGTCCCGGTGCCGCTCACCGCTCCCGGCCTGCCGGACCTGCCCCCGGACCTCGCCGGGCCGGTCGCGGTCGAGCTGGCCCGGCCGGTGCGGGACCTCCCGGTCGCGGCCGCGCTGCCCGGCGGCTCCCGCTACGAGCCCAAGTGGGACGGCTACCGGCTGGTGGTCGTCCGCGGCCGCGCCGGCACCCGGCTGTGGTCCAAGCAGGGCCGCGACCTCACCGACCGCTTCCCCGACCTCGCCGCGGCCGCGCTCGCCCAGGTCCCGGCCGGCACGGTCCTCGACGGCGAGGCCGTCGTCTGGAACGGCGAGCGGCTGGACTTCGGGCTGCTGCAGCGCCGGATGGTGACCGCCCCCTCCCGGATGGCCGCGCTGGCCGCTGCACACCCCGCCTCCTACGTCGCCTTCGACCTGCTCGCCGCGGGCGGCGCCGACCAGCGCCGCCGGCCGTTCCGCAGCCGCCGTGCCGCCCTCGAGGAGCTCGCGCGGCGGTGGGCGCCGCCCCTGCAGCTCTCGCCGGTCACCGCCGACCCGGAGGAGGCCCGCGGCTGGGCCGCGGACCTGCGCCCGCTCGGCGTCGAGGGCCTGGTCGCCAAGGGCGCGGCCACCCGGTACGCGGGCGGGCGCCGGGAGTGGCTGAAGGTCAAGAGCTGGGAGACGACGGAGGTGCTCGCCGGCGGCGTCATCGGGCCGGTCGACCGCCCCAGCCAGCTGGTGGCCGGCCGGTACCGGGACGGTGAGCTGGTCGTCGTCGGCCGCACCGGCCCCCTCTCCCCCGCGCAGTCGGCCGAGCTCGCCGCCGTCCTCACCCCCGCCGGCGACGACCACCCCTGGCCCGAGCGGATCGGCACCGGCCGCTTCGGCGGCGGGCGGCTGTCGGTGGCGCTCACCCGCGTGCAGCCGACCGCGGTCGTCGAGGTCAGCGCGGACGCCGCCCTCACCGCCGGGGTGTTCCGGCACCCGCTGCGCTTCGTCCGGGTCCGCCCCGACCTCCGCCCCGCGGACGTGCCGCCCGCGGACTAGGGCCGCTGCGGCACCCGGCCCAGGGTCACGAGGAACCGGCGCAGCAGGCAGGCCAGCTGCGCGAGCTCCTCCTCGGACAGCCCGGCCAGCAGGCCGCGCTCGGTCTCCAGGTGGTCCGGCAGCGCCGCGTCGAGCGCGGCCCGCCCCGCGTCCGTCAGCGTCACGACGACGGCCCGCCCGTCGGCCTCGCTCCGGGTGCGGGTGATCAGCCCCCGCTCCTCCAGCCGGTCCAGCCGCTGGGTGATCGCCCCCGAGGTGACCAGCGCGGTGCGCATGAGCGCCGTGGGCGTCAGCTGGTAGGGCTCCCCGGCGCGCCGGAGCGCGGCCAGGACGTCGAAGGACGGCGCGTCGAGCCCGTGCCGGGCGAAGGTGGCGCGCTGGGCGAGGTGGACCTCGCGCTGCAGCTGGGTGATCCGGCCGACGACGCCCATCGGTGAGCAGTCGAGGTCGGGACGCTCCCGGGCCCACTGCTCGAGGATGAGGTCGACCGCGTCCTCCACGCCGGTACCTCAGCAGTGAGACAACGGCAGCGTCAAGCCGCGCCGCGGCGCGCCGGGGGCTCGTCCAGGCCGGTGGCCAGCCGGACGGTGAGCCCCGCCGGGCCGGGCACCAGGTCCACCGCGTCCCACAGCTTGCGGGCCAGCCACAGGCCCATGCCCCCGGCGGCCAGGTCGTCGCCGTGGGCCGGCACGAAGCCCGCGAGCGGGCTCGCGAAGCCGGTGCCGGAGTCGCTGATCGTCACCACCAGCGAGTCGCGGTCCGCCCAGACGCGGGCGGAGATCGGCCGCCGCCCGTGCCGGAAGGCGTTGGCCGCCACCTCGCTCACGCCCAGGTGGAGGTCGGCGCGCTGGTCCTCGTCGGGGACGACCTCGGCGAACACCCGCCGCAGCTCCCCGCGCAGGCCGGCCAGCGTCGGTGCGCCGTCGACGGCGTACACCGGCTCCCCGGCCTCCACCGGCTCGCGGACGGCGGCGAGTTCGTGCAGGGAGGCGACCGGGTCGTGGTACTCGGAGTTGCTGACCCGCATCCCGCCCATCCACAGCTCCGGATGGGTGTGCCGCGCGTTCGCGAGGACCTCGGCCGGGGCCCGCTCCCGGTCGTAGACGCACATGCAGGTCAACGGCGCGTCACCGACCAGCGCGTTGGAGGCCGCCTCGTACCGGAGGATCTCCCGCCAGCGCCGCGGGAGCGTCCCGTACAGGGGCTCGGCGAGGATGCGCAGCCGGCCCGAACCCCGGGTGGCGGCGTGCTCGACGCGCCGGCGGATGACGGCGAAGGCGTCGGGCACACGGGCGCCGACCAGGCAGATCCGCGGGTCGTCCTCGATCTCGCCGGACCGCATGCCCAGCGCCCGGCGGACGGCCGCGACGGTCTCCGGGGGGCAGGCGAGGACCGACAGGTCCCCGGCGCTCAGGCCCTCGTCCAGGTAGGCGGTGGCCACGGCCACCACCTCACCGGGCCCGCGGACCAGCGCGGCGCTGTGAGCGAAGGCCGACCGGGAGGGGGGCGTCGACGAGGCCCGCGCCACCGCGCCGCCCGTCGACTCCGCCCGCGTGGCGTGAGCCCCCGTCCCAGGTTCCACTGGCCCCTCGACCGCCTCCGGTCCGGAACTGCTCCGGCCCATCCCTCCCGATTGTGGGGCACGGTGGGGGGAGCCCGCTCGCGGGGTGCCCGGTACGCCCCCGTACGGGTGGGCGGGCGCCACTACGGCGCGGGCACCGGGACGGTCGGCACCCCCGCGAGGACGAGCACGCGGGTCGGCGCGGAGCCCTCCGCGGTGCGCACCTCGGAGACCGCACCGCGCTCCCCGGCCAGCCGGAGCAGCTCGAGCACCAGGCCGACGCCGGCGCTGGCCAGGTAGGGCACGTGCCGCAGGTCCAGCACCACCCGCGCCCCGTCCGTGACGTCGTCGAGCGCCCGCAGCGCCTCGGCGCGCAGGACCGGGGTGGCGGCCAGGTCGACGTCGCCGGCGACCTCCAGCCGCACGCCGCCGGGACCCCGGTCCACGGTCAGCCGGGCGGGGCCCGCGTCGGTGCGGGCGCCGGCGCGCCGGGTCACCGGCTCGCCCCGCCCGGGTCCGGCCGGGACGAAGCGGAAGCGCACCGTGGTGCCCGCACCCTCGCCTCCGCCCGCGTCGACGGTGCGGTCCACCTCGACGTCGTCGGCCAGCGCGGTGATCAGCTCCAGCCCGCGGCCGCGGTACCCCCGGTCGGCCGACGCCGGGCGCCACACGCCCTCGTCCCGCACGCAGACGTCGACGCTGCCGTCGGCGGTCCGCTCGAGCCGGTACTCGCAGCGGCCCTCGCCGGCGGTGGTGGCGTAGGCGTGCTCGACGGCGTTGGCCAGCGCCTCGCCGAGGGCCAGCTGCAGGTCGTCGAGGGAGTCCCCGCTCAGCCCGGCCGCCCGCGCCCAGGCGGTCACGCTGCGCCGGACCCCGCGCAGCCGGGACGGGTCGGCCGGCAGCACCTCGTGCAGCGGCGGCGGGACCAGCCGGGCGGCGATGACCGCGACGTCGTCGGGGAGCGCGTGGTCGTCGAGCACCTCGGCCAGCAGCGCGCGGGTCAGCCGGCACGGCTCGACGTCGGAGAGCCGGGCGGCGGCGTCGGCGACACGGCGCAGGCCGGTGTCCAGCGGCTCGCGGCGGCGCTCGACCAGGCCGTCGGTGTACAGCAGCAGCGTCGTCCCCGGGGTGATCAGGGTGCTGCCCTCGGCGTAGGGCCGCCGGCCCGGGGCGCCGAGGACCGCGCCCGCGCCCTCCTCGAGGAAGCGCGCCGCGCCGTCGGTCACCAGCAGCGGCGGCGGGTGCCCGGCGCGGGCCCACCGCACGGTGCCGGCGGCCCAGTCGAGCACCAGGCAGGCCGCCGTCGAGGCGAGGGCGCCGGGCAGCCGCGCGGCGAACCGGTCCAGCAACTCCAGCGCCTGCGCCGGGGAGCTGCCCTGCAGCAGCGCCGTGGACAGCGCGCTGCGCAGCTGCCCCATGACGGCGGCGGCCGCCGGGCCCTGGCCGACGACGTCACCGACGGCGATGGCCACCCGGCCCCGGCCGAGCTCGACGACGTCGTACCAGTCGCCGCCGGCCGAGGTGCCCGCAGCGCCGGGGAGGTACTCGGCGGACAGGGCCAGCCGCTCCAGCCGGGGCACCGCGGCGGGCAGCAGGCTGAGCTGGATCGTGGAGGCGATGTCCTGCTGGGCGCGGTAGAGCCGAGCCCGCTCCAGCGCCGAGGCGCACTGCTCGGCGACGGCCAGCAGCATGCCCCGCTCCACGGCCCGGAACCGCTGGGCCACCGGCACGCCCACACCGACGACGCCGACGACGCGGCCGGCGACCAGCAGCGGCAGCGCGACCACCGCGCCCGGCCCGCCCGGGGCGGGCGCGGTGTCCGGCGAGGCGGCGGTGTCCTCGATCCACACCGCCCGCCGCTCCGCGGCTGCCCGGGTGACCGCCAGCGACGAGCTGAGCGGGATCTCCGACCACTGCTGCGCGTCCCGGACCGCGGCATCGCTCCACAGCAGGTGCAGCGCCCGCCGGGCGTCGTCGATCTCGTAGACGCCCACGGAGCTGCCCCGGCCGGTCAGGGCCTCGACGTGCCGGGCCGCCGCCTCGGCGACCTCCACCGGCGTGGTGGCGGCCGACAGCTCGGCGGTGACGCGCTGCAGCAGCCCCAGCCGGCGGGCGGTGGCCCGCTCGTCGGCCAGCAGCAGGGCGTTGTCCAGGGCCAGCGCGGACCGGGCGGCGATCTCCTCGGCCAGCGCGCGGTCGTCCTCGTGGAACGGCGGGGCGTCGTCGCGGCGGCCCATCGCCAGCACCGCGCGCACGCGGCCGCGGACGGTGAGCGGCACGACCAGCGCCGAGCGGAGGTCCAGCCGGACGCCGCCGTCCCCGGCGCCGGACAGGAGCGGCCGCAGCACCGGTCGCCCGGTCTCGAGCACCTCGCGGCCCAGCCCGCCGTGCGGCTCCAACCCGGCGAGCGCCGCGCGGACGTCGCCGTCGGCGCCGGCGCGCCCGGCGTAGCGCAGCCGCCCGTCGTCACCGACCACCCGGACGGTGCAGACGTCGGCCAGCCGCCGGTCGACCAGCAGCCGCGCGAGGCCCGCCAGCTGCCGCTCGGCCTCGGTCTCGCGGTCCAGCGCGGTGCCGACCTCGGCGAGCAGGGTCTGCCGCTCGGTCTCCCGGTACCGCGCGTTGATGTCGGTGCAGCTGCCCACCCAGCCGCCGGCGGTGCCCCCGATCGGCACGGCGCGCTCGAGCAGCCAGTGGAAGGCCCCGTCGGCGCGGCGGAGCCGGAACTCGACCTCCCAGCCCTCCCCGGCCGCGACCGCGGCGTCCACGACGGCGGCGTAGCGCGGCGCGTCCTGCGGGTGCAGCCCCGACCGCCAGCCCTCGCCGAGCTCCTCCTCGACGGCGCGGCCGGTGAACGCCGCCCACCCGGCGTTGAGGAACTGCCGGCGGCCGTCGTCGCCGGCCACCCAGATCAGCGCCGGCGCGAGGTCGGCCATGGTGGTGAACCGCTCCTCCGCCTCCCGGCGGGCGCGGCCGAGCTGCAGGTGGGCGTCGACGCGGGCGAGCAGCTCCTGCGCGGAGAACGGCTTGACCAGGTAGTCGTCGGCGCCCGCGGCCAGGCCCTCGACGGCGGCCTCCTGGCCGGCGCGGGCGGAGAGCAGGACCACCGGCACGCGGGAGGTGCGGGCGTCGGCGCGCAGCGCGGACAGCAGCTGCATGCCGTCCAGCCGCGGCATCATCACGTCGCTGACGACGAGGTCCGGCGGGTCGGCCAGGGCCGCCTCCAGCGCCGCCTGCCCGTCGCCGACCGCGCGGACCTCGTGCAGCGGCGCGAGCAGCCGCACGACGTAGTCGCGCATGTCGGCGTTGTCGTCGGCGACCAGGACCCGGCCGGCGCGGCCGCCCTGCGCGCCCGGGGCCGCCGCGGGGACGTCGTCGGACTCCCCCGGGAGCCAGCGCAGCGCCTCGGCGACGAACGGGGTGGCGCCGGGCGAGATCGCCGGCGCCTCGGCCGTAGCGGGGGCGAGGCGGTCGGCGGGCAGGTGCGCGGTGCCCAGCGGCACGCGGACGGTGAAGGCGGTGCCGACGTCGGGCGCGCTCTCCACCTCGATCGACCCGCCGTGCAGGCCGACCAGCTCGCGCACCATCGCCAGCCCGATGCCGCTGCCCTCCCCCGACCGGCTGCGGGCGCCGGAGACGCGGGAGAACCGCTCGAACAGCCGCGGCAGCTCCGCGGCGGCGATGCCGGTGCCGGTGTCGGCGACGGTGAGGACGGCGGCGCCGTCGTCCTCGCGCAGCCGCACGGTGATGCCGCCCGCGAAGGTGAACTTCAGGGCGTTGGAGAGCAGGTTGAGGACGACCTTCTCCCACATGTCCCGGTCCACGTGCACCGGCTGCGACAGCGGCAGGGTGTCGACGGTGAGCCGCAGGCCGGCCCGGTCGACGGCGGAGCGGAAGACGCTGGCCAGCTCCGCGGTGGTCGCGGCGAGGTCGACCGGCTCGAACCGGGCGTCGATCCGGCCGGCCTGGATGCGGGAGAAGTCGAGCAGGGTGTTGACCAGCTTCTGCAGCCGCAGCGCGTTGCGCTCCACGACCTCGAGCTCCTCGGCCACCCGCGGGTCGGCCGAGGCCACCGGGGAGGACCGCAGCTCGGCGACCGGCCCCATGATCAGCGTCAGCGGCGTGCGGAACTCGTGGCTGACGTTGCTGAAGAAGTCGGTCTTGGCGCGGTCCAGCTCGGCGAGGGCCTCCGCGCGGCGCCGCTCGGCCGCGTGGCTGCCCGCGTTGGCCAGGCCCGAGGCGATCTGGCCGGCGACCAGCTCGAGGAAGCCGGTGTAGGCCTCGTCGAGGGCGCGGTGCGGGTTGAGGCCGACGACCAGGAAGCCGGCGATGCCGGCGGCGTCGGGCAGCGGGGAGGAGATCGGCACGGCCAGCGCCCGCTCCGGCGGGCGGCCCCAGGCGCCGGTCGGCAGGCCGGGGAGGCGGTCGAGGCCGTCGACGACGACCTGCTCGCCCGCGCGCAGCCGGGACAGCGGCCACACCGCGTCGTCGGCGAGCGTCCCCGGCGCCGCGGCCGAGCCCGGCGTCAGCCCGGTGGCGGTGCCCAGCCGGGCGGTGCCGTCCTCGTCGACCAGGTAGGTGGCGGAGAAGGGCAGGTCGGCGTCGTTGCGGGCGAGCTGCTCACCGACGGCGGCCAGCACGTCGGCCTCGGTGCGCGTCGCGGCCACCGCCGTCGCGAGGTCGCGCAGGCTGGCCATCCGCCGCTCGGCCAGCACCCGGTCGGTGTTCTCGGTGACGACGCAGAGCATCCCGGCCGTGCGGCCGTCGTCGTCGGCGACGGGGCTGTAGGAGAAGGTGTGGTAGGTCTCCTCCGGGTAGCCGCTGCGCTCCAGGAACAGCAGCAGGTCCTCGTCCCAGGTGGCGACGCCGGTTGCGAGGACCGACTCGATCCGGGGACCGATGTCGTCCCAGATCTCCGCCCACATCTCGCGGGCCGGCCGGCCCAGCGCCCATGGGTGCTTCCCCTGCAGGGTGTCGCGCTGGTAGGCGTCGTTGTAGAACGCGGTCAGCTCGGGGCCGTAGGCGGCCCACATCGAGAACCGCGACGTCAGGACGATCCGGACGAGGTTGCGCAGCGCCGACGGCCACCGCTCGGGCGGGCCGAACGGCGTGCCCGACCAGTCCCGGGCGGCCATCTCCCGGCCCACCTCGCCACCGCCGGAGAACAGCGAGGGGAGCGCGTCCTCGGTCACCGCGCCACCACGCAGGGCAGCCTAGGCGCTGCTCCTGTCACCCGCCGCGCCCCGCCCGGACAGGGCGTCGAGGGCCGCCCGGTCCAGCCCGGTGGCGGCGGTCACCTCGGCCGGGTCGACGGCGCCGCAGTCCAGGCCGCGCACCACCACCCCGGCCAGCGCGCGGGCGGTGGCCGGCTCGTCGAGCACGCCGCCGTCGACCCGCTCGACGTAGGCGGCCAGCCGCGCCGCCGCGGCCGGCAGGGCGCCGCGGAAGAAGGCGTAGGTAGCCGCGTACCGCGTGACCAGCTGCGCCGGGTGCAGGTCCCAGCCCTGGTGGAGGCCGCGCTCCAGCGCCCGCCGGACCAGCCCGGCGTGCACCCGCCAGCCGGCGTGCACCTGCTCGCGGGAGCCGACGGGCAGCACGTTGGTGGAGCCGTCGACCGCCCGGGCGCCGGTCCCGGCGACGGCGACCTGCATGAGCTGCTTGGCGAGGTCGAGCGCCGGGTGGTCCGAGGACTGGTGCGCCGCCGCGATGCCCAGCGCCGCGCTGTAGTCGTAGGTGCCGTGGTGCAGGCCGGTCAGCCGCAGGCCGGCCGCGTGCACCATCCGGGCCAGCGTCACCGCGCCGTCGGCGCCGAGCACCGCCTGTGGCGTCTCCACCTGCAGCTCGAGGCCGAGCGTGACACCGTGCGCCGCCTCCAGCGCGTCGAGCACGGGCAGGAACGCCCGCACCTGCTCGACGTCGGTCACCTTGGGCAGGGTGACGACCGCCTTCGTCGTGCTGTTGGCTCCCAGGCAACCGAGGAACAGGTCGAGGGAGCGGACGCCGCGGCGGCGGGTCGGGCCCTCCAGCGACTTGGCCCGGATCCCGACCGACGGCGGCGCGGTCCCCGTGGCGACGTCCCCGGCCACCGCCTCCGCCGCCCGCACGACGTCGCCGTCCTCGGCGTCGGGCCGGCCGCGGTAGCCGTCCTCGGCGTCGACCCGCAGGTCCTCGACCGGCTCGGCGGCGAGCTTGGCGCGCACCCGGGGCAGCACCTGCTCGAGCAGCGCGGCGTCGTACCCGAGGTCGGGCAGGCCGTGCTCGTCGAGCGCGGCCAGCGCCGCGGCGCCCCACGCGGCGGCCAGGCCCGGGACGACGGCGTCGGCGGGCACGTAGCAGGTGTGCACCGGCTGCCGGCCCGGCCGCTCGCCGGGGTACGCGGCCGCGCGGGCGGCGTCGACGGGGGCCAGGCGGCGGTCCAGCTCGGCGTAGATCCCTTCGTCCAGCATCAGTCGACGAGCTCGTAGGCGGGCAGCGTGAGGAAGTCGGGGAAGTCGTTGGCCAGCGCGACCTGCTCGAACAGCCGGCGGGCGTCGTCCAGGCGCGGCAGGTCGCCGATGCCCTCGACCTCCTCGGCGACGACGCGGCGCACCAGCTCCCCGGTCACCGTCTCGCCGGCGTCGAGCTCCACCCCGGCGTGCACCCACTGCCAGACCTGCGAGCGGCTGATCTCGGCGGTGGCGGCGTCCTCCATGAGGCCGTGGATGCCGACCGCGCCGCTGCCGCCCAGCCACGCCGCCAGGTAGCGGACGGCGATCTCGACGTTGGCCCGCAGCCCGGCCATGGTCCGCCCGCCCGGGACCCCGGCGACGTCGAGCAGCTGCGCCGCGGTCACCGACACCTCGGGCCGCTGCCGGTCGAGCTGGTTGGGCCGCTCGCCCAGGACGGCGTCGAAGGCCTCCCGGCAGACCGGCACCAGGTCGGGGTGGGCCACCCAGGAGCCGTCGAAGCCGTCGCCGGCCTCGCGGGTCTTGTCCTCGCGGACCTTGGCCAGCGCCCGCTCGTTGGCCTCGGCGTCGCGCCGCGAGGGGATGGCCGCGGCCATGCCGCCGATCGCCATGGCGCCGCGGCGGTGGCAGACGGCGACGAGCTGGTCGGTGTAGGCCCGCATCATCGGCGCGGTCATGGTCACCGCCGCCCGGTCGGGCAGCACGAAGTCCGGCCCGGCCTCGCGGAAGACCTTGATGACGCTGAACAGGTAGTCCCAGCGCCCGGCGTTGAGGCCGGCGGCGTGGCTGCCCAGCGCGTGCAGCATCTCCTCCATCTCGAACGCCGCCGGGATGGTCTCGATGAGCATGGTGGCGCGGACGGAGCCCCCGGGGAGGCCCAGCACCTGCTCGGCGTGGTCGAAGACGAGCTTCCAGAGCGCGGCCTCGAGGTGCCCCTCCATCTTCGGCAGGTAGAGGTACGGGCCGCTGCCGCGGGACAGCTGCTCGGCGGCGTTGTGGAACAGGTACAGCCCGGCGTCGACCAGCGCGCCGACGGCGGGCTGCCCGTCGACGAGCAGGTGCCGCTCGGGCAGGTGCCAGCCGCGCGGGCGCGGGACGATCGTCGGCAGGTCGCCGTCCTCGCGGAGCCGGTACTCCCGGCCCTCGGGCGTGGTGAAGGCGAGCTGCCGGCGGACGGCGTCGCGCAGCACGAGCTGCCCCGTGACGACGTTGTGCCAGTGCGGGGTGTTGGCGTCCTCGAGGTCGGCGAGCCAGACGTCGGCGCCGCAGTTGAGCGCGTTGACCGCCATCTTGGGCTCGGTCGGGCCGGTGATCTCGACGCGGCGGTCGACCAGGCCGGGCGGCGGCGGGGGCACCTGCCAGTCGCCGTCGCGGATCTCCGCCGTCTCGGGGCGGAAGTCCAGCCAGCGGGCGGCGGCGATCTCGGCGCGGCGGGTGGCGCGGGCGGCGAGCAGGGCGTCGCGCTGCGGGCCGAACCGGCGCTGCAGGTCGGCGACGAACTCCAGCGCCTCGGGGGTCAGCACCTCCCCGGACCGCTCGACGTCGGGGCCCTCCACGCGCACGTCGCTCATCAGCTGCACCCTCTTCTCGGCCGGCCGGGCTGCCATCCTGTCACCGTGTCCCGCCTCGACGAGTTCAACAGCGAGCCCGCCGACGCCGCCGTCGAGGCGCTGCGCGGCTGCAACGCCGCACCGCGCTTCGCCGCCGAGCTGGTCGCCGGCCGCCCGTTCCCCGACGCCGACACCCTCGTCCGCCGGGCCGGGGAGGTGGCGCGCTCCCTGCCGTGGGACGAGGTGCAGCTGGCGCTGGTCGCGCACCCGCGGATCGGTGACCGGGTGGAGGGCTCCTCGGCCGAGGCTGCGGCGTCCCGCCGCGAGCAGGGCTCGATGGGCGGCGCCGACGACGGCACGCGCGCCGCGATCGTCGAGGGCAACCGCGCCTACGAGGAGCGGTTCGGGCACGTCTACCTGATCCGCGCGGCCGGGCGGTCGCCGGAGGAGGTGCTCGCCGAGCTGCGCCGCCGGCTGGGCAACGACGACGACGCCGAGCGGGCCGAGGTGGTCGAGCAGCTGGCCCAGATCAGCGAGCTGCGGGTGCGCGGACTGGTCGACGCGTGAGCATCTCCACGCACGTGCTCGACGCCGTCGCGGGGCGGCCGGCCGCGGGCATCGCCGTCCGGCTGTTCGCGGGCGGCGACCTGCTCGCCGAGGGCACGACCGACGCCGACGGCCGCTGCCGGCTGACCGAGGAGGCCACCGTCGCCGGCCCGCACCGGCTGGTGTTCGCCACCGGTCCCTGGTTCGCCGGGCGCGGGGCGGACGCCTTCTGGCCGGAGGTGACGCTGACCTTCGCCGTCACCGCACCCGCGGAGCACCACCACGTGCCGCTGCTGCTCTCCCCGTTCGCCTACTCCACCTACCGCGGGAGCTAGGCGCGCCACGTTCCACGTGCAACACCGGCGCAACGGGTGTGCGGCAGGCTGCGCGCATGGCGATCGTGCTCGGACCCAACCAGTACGGGAAGGCGGAGGTCCGCGTGGTCGCGGTCGACCGCAGCTCCCCCCGGCACGAGCTCGTCGACCTCAACGTCAGCACCAGCCTGCGCGGGGACTTCACCGCCGCGCACACGCGGGGCGACAACGCGCACGTCCTGACCACCGACGCGCAGAAGAACACCGTGTTCGCCTTCGCCCGCGACGGCGTCGGCTCCCCGGAGGCGTTCGGCCTGCGGCTGGCCCGCCACCTCGCCGGGTCCTACGGGTGGATCACCGGCGCCCGGGTGGCCCTGGAGTCCTACGGCTGGGAGCGGATCGCCGTCGGCGGGCAGGCGCACGACCACGCGTTCCGCCGGCCCGGCGGGGAGGTGCGGACGGCGGTGGTCACCGTGGACGGGGACGACGCGCACGTGCTGGCCGGCCTGTCCGACCTCGTCGTCCTCAAGACCACCGGCTCGGAGTTCCGGGGCTTCCCGCGCGACCGGTACACGACCCTGGCCGAGACCCGCGACCGGATCCTCGCCACCGCGGTCACCGCCCGCTGGCGGTACACGTCGGCCGACCTCGACTGGTCCGCGGTGTTCGCCGGCGTCCGGACGACGCTGCTCGAGGCGTTCGCCGCCACGCACTCCCTCGCGCTGCAGCAGACGCTGTACCGGATGGGCGAGGCGGTGCTCGAGGCCTTCCCCGACGTCGCCGAGGTGCGGATGTCGATGCCGAACCGGCACCACTTCCTGCAGGACCTCTCGGCGTACGGCCTGGACAACACCCCCGGTCCGGACCGCCCCGTCGTCTACCACGCCGACGACCGCCCCTACGGGCTCATCGAGGGCGCCGTCCTCCGCGACGACGTCCCGCCCGCCGAGGTCGCGTGGCTGGGCACGCCGGGCTTCTGCTGAGGTGGGGGCCGTGAGCGACGAGCGCGAGGTCCTGACCTACGAGCTGTTCGGCACCGCGGCCCGCGAGCTGGCCCAGCAGGTCGCCGACGACGGCTTCGAGCCCGACCTGATCCTGTCGATCGCCCGCGGCGGGCTGTTCCTCGGCGGGGCGCTGGGCTACGCGCTCGACGTCAAGAACCTGTTCGTGATGAACGTGGAGTTCTACACCGGCGTGGACGAGCGGCTGGAGCTGCCGGTGGTGCTGCCGCCGACGCTGGACGCCGTCGACCTGACCGGCGCGCGGGTGCTGGTCGCCGACGACGTCGCCGACACCGGCAAGACGCTGGAGCTGGTCCGCGACTTCTGCGCGGGCTACGTCTCCGACGTGCGGACGGCGGTCGTCTACGAGAAGCCGCGCTCGGTGGTCAGCTGCGACTACGTGTGGCGGCGCACCGACCGCTGGATCGACTTCCCGTGGTCGTCCCTGCCGCCGGTGCGCACGCGCAGCACCCGCCCCGCGCACTGATGGTCGTCCTGGAGCCGCTCACCCCGGAGAATGTGCGGGTCGTCTGCGGCCTGCGGGTCGCCCCCGGCCAGGAGCACCTGGTGGCGCCCAACGCCGTCTCGATCGCCGAGGCGTACGTCCACCCACAGGCGTGGTGCCGGGCGGTGCGCCTCGACGGGCGGCTGGTCGGCTTCGTGATGCTCTGGGACTCCCCCGAGGAGCTCGGGCACGTGCTGTGGCGGCTGATGGTCGACGCGTCGGCGCAGGGCCGTGGCGTCGGCCGGCAGGTGGTCGAGCAGGTGGCCGCGTACGTGCGCGCGCAGGGCGTGCCGGAGCTGCGGGTGAGCGTCGTCGACGGCGAGGGCGGCCCGGAGCCGTTCTACCGCTCGCTCGGCTTCGTCCGCACCGGCGAGATGGCCGACGACGAGCCGGTCCTGGTCCTCACCCTCTGACGGGCGCGGCCGTCAGCGGCGGGTGGAGACCGTGACGGTGAACCGGCGGTCGTGCGCGGCCGCGCGGGTCGGGCCGACCAGCCGCCGCAGCGCCGCCCGGTGCGGCAGCCGGTTGTTGTAGACCGCCCACAGCTCCCCGCCCGGCCGCAGCACCCGCGCCGCGGCGGCGAACAGCCGGTCGGCGGCGGCGGTGACGACGGCGGCGCCGAGGTGGAACGGCGGGTTGCAGACGACGAGGTCCACGCCGGCGTCGGGCACGGTCGCGGCGGCGTCGTCGCGCAGGACCGCCACCCGCTCCAGCCCGGCGCGGGCGAGCGTGGCCCGGGCGGAGGCGACCGCGGCGGCCGACTGGTCGGTGGCGGTGACCGCCAGCTCCGGCCGGGAGCGGGCGAGGACGGCGGCGAGCACGCCGGTGCCGCAGCCGAGGTCGAGGGCGGTGCGCGCGTCCGGGGCGGCGTCCCCGAGCGCGGCGACGAGCAGCCGGGTGCCCTCGTCGACCCGGGCGCCGGCGAACGCGGCGCCGTGCGCGCAGACGTCGAGGCCGAGGGCGTCGTCGTGCCGGCAGCGGGGGAAGGACGGCGTGACGCCGGGCCGCGGCCCGCGGGCGACGAGCACCCGCGACTTCTGCCGGGCGAGGGTGGCCGAGACCTCGCCGAACCCGGCACGGAGCACGTCGTTCATGCCGAGCGTCATGTGCTTGACCCGCCCGCCGACGAGCACGGTGACGTCCGGTGCGGCCGCGGCGGCGGCCAGCTCGGCCAGCTCGCGCAGCGCGTCGAGGGCCTTGGGCGCGCGGGCGAGGACGAGCGTCGCGCCGTCGAACAGGTCCGCGTCCAGTTCCCCGGTCCGGTAGGTGCCGGTCAGGCCGGTGCGCCCGGCGTTGAGGGCCAGCGCCCGCTCGCCGACCAGCAGGTCCTGGGCCACCCGGACGTCGCGTGCCCCGGCCGCGACCGCGCCGAGGGTGAGCGCGCCGTACGCGTCGTCGACGACGACCACCCGCTGCCGGGGCAGGTCCTCCGCGGTGTCGAGCAGCAGCCGGTCGGTGGCGTCGACGGCGACCAGGTCCGGCGCCTCGACGTCGGGCTCCCGCCGCAGCTGCGCGAGGACCTCGGCGGCAGAGATGGCCATCTCCGCCCGGTTCACCGGGCCGGGGTGGCGGCGACGAACGAGGCGACCACCCGGCCCAGCTCCGGGCCGACGTCCTCCTGGAGGAAGTGCCCGCCGCCGCGCAGGGTCGTGTGCGGCATCCCCTGCGCGCCGGGCACCAGCCGCTGGAAGACGCGGTCGCCGCCGCCGGTGATCGGGTCGGAGTCGGAGAACGCGGTGAGCAGCGGCTTCTCCCAGCGGGTGAGGACCTCCCACGCGGCGCGGTTGGCGGCCGCGGCGGGGTCGTCGGGCGCCGTCGGCACCAGGCTCGGGAAGACGCGGGCGCCGGCCTTGGACGCCTCGTCGGGGAACGGCGCGTCGTAGGCGGCGACCACCTCGGGCGGCAGGTCGGTGACCGTGCCGTTGGCCACGACCCGGCCGACGTCGAAGGCCCGCGCGGTCGCGGCGAACCGCTGCCAGGCGAGGAACGCCTCGCTCATGGGGACGTCGCCGGTGGGCAGGCCGGTGTTGGCGACGACGAGCCGCGCGAACCGGTCGGGGTTCTCGGCCGCCAGGCGCAGGCCGACCAGCCCGCCCCAGTCCTGGCCGACCAGCGTGACCCCGACCAGGCCCAGGCCCTCGAACAGCGCCTGGCGCATCCACTCGACGTGCGCCGCGTAGCTGTAGGCGGCCGGGTCGGTGGGCTTGTCGGAGCGGCCGAAGCCGACCAGGTCCGGGGCGACGACGCGCAGCCCGGCGGCGGTGAGCTCCGGGATGACGTGCCGCCAGAGGAAGGACCAGGACGGCTCGCCGTGCAGCAGGACGACGACCTCGCCGCCGGCCGGGCCGACGTCGACCACCGCGACCCGCAGCGGCGTGCCGTCCCCGCCGTCGAAGGTGACGTACGTGGGCGGGTACGGGAAGTCCGGCAGCGCGGCGAACCGCTCCTCCGGCGTGCGGACGACGTCCATTCCCGACCTCCCGAGGCAGTGGAAGCTCTGCGCACGTGCAGCGGCGCGTGACGTGCGTAGAGCTTCCTATGCCGTGGAAGTCGGACGCCGACGACCCGGCGGCGCGACCGCGTCCGGGCGGCGGCAGGATCAGCCGCGGACCCGGATCGACGACGCAGGGAGCGACCGTGACCGTCACCGCCCGCGAGTGGCACCTGGCCGCCCGTCCCCACGGCGAGCCCACCCCCGACGACTTCCGGCTGGTCGAGGTCGAGCACCCGGACCCGGCCGAGGGCCAGGTGGTGGTGCGGATGGTCGCCATGTCGGTGGACCCCTACATGCGCGGGCGGATGCGGCTGGGCCCCTCCTACGCGGCGCCGTGGGAGGTCGGCGAGGTGATGAAGGGCGGCGCCGTCGGCCGCGTCGTCGAGTCCCGCTCCCCTGACGTCCCCGAGGGCGCGCTGGTGCTCACCGACGCCGCCTGGCGCGACGTCGCCGTCCTCGACGCCCGCCACGTCCGGCAGCTGCCGGCCACCGAGGACCTGCCGCTCACCTACTCCCTCGGCGTCCTCGGCATGCCGGGACACACCGCCTGGGCCGGGCTGTTCCGGGTCGGCGCCTTCCGCGAGGGCGACGCCGTGTTCGTCTCCGGTGCGGCGGGCGCGGTGGGCAGCGCGGTCGGCCAGTTCGCGAAGCTGCGCGGCGCCTCGGCGGTCGTCGGCAGCGCGGGCAGCCCGGACAAGGTGGCCTGGCTGCGCGAGATCGGCTTCACCGCCGCCTTCGACTACCACGACGGCCGCGTGAAGGACCTGCTCGCGGAGGCCGCGCCCGACGGCATCGACGTCTACTTCGACAACGTCGGCGGCGAGCACCTCGACGCCGCACTGGGCGCGCTGCACGTGCACGGGCGGGCGGTCATCTGCGGCTCGATCTCGAACTACAACGCCACCGAGACGGTGCCCGGGCCGAAGAACTTCAGCTCGCTGATGATCGCCAAGCGGCTGGCGGTCAGCGGCCTGCTCGTCAGCGACCACACCGACCTGTACCGCGAGTTCGCCGAGACGGTGTCCGGCTGGATCCGGTCGGGGCAGCTCGCCGTCCGCGAGACGGTCTACGAGGGCCTGGAGAACGCCGTCCCGGCCTTCCTCGACCTGCTCAAGGGAGCCAACACCGGGAAGATGGTCGTCCGGCTCGCGCCCGACCCCGATTGAGGCGGGACGGCACCGGGAAGGGGCCGGACATGTGGTTGCTCCTCACCCGCCGGTTGCGGGTCTGGTTCATCGTGACCGTCCTCGTCCCGCTGGGCACCGGGCTGCTCCGGCGCGCCGGGCTCGCCCTCGAGCGGCGGACCGGGCCGACCCAGCTCAGCCGCGGCCTGCTGCGGGCCGGCGACCTCGGCGACCGGGCGCGGGCCCGGATGCGCGGCGGTGGCCGACGGCGCCGGTGACCACCGCGGAACGGGTCCCGGCCCTCGACCACACCCCGGCGACCGCGCCCACCCGCGCGGTCGCCGTCTTCGCGCACGGCGGCACGGTGAGCAGTGTCGAGCCGCCGCGGGAGCGGGCGCTGTCGCTGGTGCGGATGCGGGCGATCCAGGAGGCGGTGTCCCGCGCCGCGGCCGGCCGGGGCGTGGAGACCTACCTGGTCCGCTACCGCGTGGCGGGCTGGAACGGCGCCGCCGCCGACGCGCACGCCGACGTCCGCTGGGCGCTGGACCGGGTGCGCGAGCGGCACGGCGACGTCCCGGTGGTGCTGGTCGGGCACTCGATGGGCGGCCGGGCGGTGCTGCGCGCGGGCGACGACCCGTCGGTGACCGCGGTCTGCGGGCTGGCGCCGTGGACGCCGCCGGGCGAGCCGGTCGGCCACCTGCGCGGCCGCACCGTCGTCCTCGCCCACGGCCGCGGCGACCGCTGGGTGCCGGCGCGGCTGTCGGCGGACTTCGCCACGCGGGCGCACCGGGCCGGCGCGCGGGTCGCGCGGTTCACCCTGCCCGGCGGGCACGGCATGCTGCGCCGGGTCGGCCGGTGGCACGGCCTGGTCCGCGACGTCGTCCTGGCCGGGGCCGGGCTGGCCCCGTGGCGCGCCGACCTGGGGGACGCTCTGGGCGCCCCGGACGGGGAGGGGCTCGCCGTCCCGCTGTGAGGCGGCGCCCGAGGACAGGGAGCGCGCGTGGAGGAAGTGCTCGCCGACGTCGTCGGCGTCATGGTCACCGTCGTCGAGGCGTGCGGGGCCGTGGTCATCTTCGCCGGCGCGCTGTGGGCCTTCGCCCGCTTCCTGTGGGTGGGGCTGCGCCGCGGCGGGACGTCGGCCTTCGTGCCGGTCCGGCTCACCCTGGGCCGGTTCCTCGCCCTGGGCCTGGAGTTCCAGCTGGCCAGCGACGTGCTGCGGACGGCGGTCGCGCCGAGCTTCCGCGAGCTCGGCCAGCTGGCCGCGGTCGCGGCGATCCGCACGGCGCTGAACTACTTCCTCTCGAAGGAGATCGCCGAGGAGCGGCGGCAGGTGGCCGAGGAGACCGGTGCGCCGGCGCCCGACCCGGCGTCGGCGGAGCACCGCGGGCGCGGGGTGTGACCTCGCTCGGTCCTGTCCCCGGGCTGCTCGCCCTCGGCGTGAGCGGGCTCGCCCTGGTCGCCGGGGTGGTGACCCTCGTGGGCACCCGGAGCCCGCGCCTGGCCCTCGCGGTGTTCCTGGACCTCCTGCTCGCGGCCGGGTTGCTGCGCCTGGCGGTCGAGCCGACGTGGTCGTCGGTGGGCACGGCGGCCGCTGTCGTCGCGCTGCGCCGGGTGATCGGCGCGGGCCTGCGGGCCGGGGGCCGGGCCCTGTCCCCGGCGGCCGTGACACGGCCCGGTCCGGGTCGCCAGCCTCCCCGCCCGTGACTGCCGGGTCGGCCCCGCGCCGCGCACGGAGCGGGTCCCCGGCCGCCGGGTGAGCCCGCGGCGGGCCCGGAGACCGCCTCCCTCGTCCTGTCCCCCGCCCCTTCCCGCACCACCCCGGACAGGACACGCATGACCCATCCCCTCGGCGCCGAGCGGCGCCGCGTCCACGACACCCTCCGCGCCGACCTCCGCGCCCTGCAGGCAGCCGCGGCCGGCGCCTTCCCCGCACTCGGATCTGGTCCCCGGCTTCTCCGACCCGGACCTGCGGCTGGTCACCAGCGGCCCGGTTCCCGCCGCCGACGCCGTGCGGCTGCGCGCCGCGCTGGACGGCGCCGTCAGCTGCGGCTGCGGGTCACGCGGCTCGAACCGGCGGTGCGGGCGGTCCTGGTACGCGCCGGGGGCCGGCCGGTCGAGGTCTGGGCGACCGGCCGGCCCGGATCGCTCGACGCCTGGCGAGGTCAGGACCGGCCCGCGCGGTCCTCGGGGACCTGTGGGCCGGCGCCCCCGACGGCGACGTCGGCGACCGGGTGCTGGGCCTGCTGGACGCGCTGGTTCAGGAGAACAGCGCGCTGTAGCCGTTGAGCGCGGGCTGGCCGCCGAGGTGGGCGTAGAGCACCGTCGACGACGGGTCGATCTCGCGGCGGCCGACCAGGTCGATCGTCGCGGCCATCGACTTCCCCTCGTACACCGGGTCGGTGACCATGCCCTCGGTGCGGGCGGCGGTCTCCATCGCGCGGATCGTCGTCGCGTCGGGGATGCCGTAGACGCCGGCGTGGTAGCGCTCGTCGAGCTCGACGTCGTCGAGGGTCAGCTCGCGCCGCACGCCGATCGCCCGCGCGGTCCGCTGGGCGATGCGCAGCACCTGGTCGCGGGTCTCGGCGGGCTCGGCAGAGGCGTCGACGCCAAGCAGCCGGCGCGGCCGGCCGCCCTGCTCCTCGAGCAGCGCGAACCCGGCGACCATCCCGGCCTGCGTGGACCCGGTGACCGAGCAGACGACGAC
The DNA here is from genome assembly GCF_054050295.1 of Geodermatophilus sp. SYSU D01045. Taxonomy (NCBI): domain Bacteria; kingdom Bacillati; phylum Actinomycetota; class Actinomycetes; order Geodermatophilales; family Geodermatophilaceae; genus Geodermatophilus; species Geodermatophilus sp. SYSU D01045. Next base: position 20,248 of record NZ_JBJGZB010000016.1, on the reverse strand, counting down.
GGTGTCGAAGAAGACGCCCAGCTCGGCCTCCTGCTGCGCCACCTCCAGCGCCCAGTTCGCGAAGCCGTGCCCGCCGAGCGGGTGGTCGCTGGCGCCGGCCGGGATGGCGTAGGGCTTGCCGCCGCGGGCCTCGATCTCGGCGAGCGCGGACTCCCAGCTCTCCTTGAACCCGATGCCGAACCCGGCCCTCACCAGCCGCACGTCGGCGCCGGCCAGGCGGCTGACCAGGATGTTGCCGACCTTGTCGTAGACGGCGTCGGGCCAGTCCACCCAGCTCTCCTGCACCAGCACGCAGGACAGCCCGACGTGGGCGGCGACGGCGGCCACCTGGCGGGTGTGGTTGCTCTGCACGCCGCCGATCGAGACGAGGGTGTCGCAGCCCCGGGCGAGCGCGTCGGCCACGAGGTACTCGAGCTTGCGGGTCTTGTTGCCGCCGTAGGCGATCCCGGAGTTGCAGTCCTCCCGCTTGGCCCACACCGCGGCCCCGCCGAGGTGCGCGGTGAGGCGGTCCAGCCGGTGCACCGGCGAGGGCCCGAACAGCAGCGGGTGCCGCGGGAAGTCAGCCAGCGTGGTCATCGGTCTCCTCCAGTTCGGACAGCAGCGCCGTCCAGATCGCGGTGGTCGTGGCGACGGCGGTGTCGACGTCGGCCGCACCGCAGGCGGCGATGAGGCGCTCGTGCAGGCCGACCGACTCCCTCCCGTGCGCCGCCGCGAAGCGGGCGCGCTCCAGCCGGCGGATCGCCGGGGTGAAGCGCTCGACGGTCGCCGTCAGGGCGGCGTTGCCGGCGCGGGCGAGCAGCACGGCGTGCAGGTCGTCGTCGGCGGCCAGCGCGGCGTCGACGTCCCCGGACCGGACCGCCTCGGCGAACCTCTCGTTGGCCGCCCGCATCGCCGCGAGGTCCGCGCCGGTCACCCGGCCGGCCGCCTCCCGGGCGGCGAGCTCGTGCATCGCCCGGACCACGACGGCGGCGTCGCGCACCTGCGCCGGGCGCAGCGGGGTGACCCGGGTGTGGCTCTGCGGCTTGGCCTCGACCAGCCCCTCGTCGACGAGCCGGCTGAGCGCGGCGCGCACGGGCGCCACCGACAACCCGAGGCGGGCGGCCAGCTCGGCGTCCTTGACCACGGCGCCGGGGGAGAGCTCGCCGCTGACGATGGCGGCCCGGATGCGGGCCAGCGCCTGGTCGCGCAGGAGCACCCGGCCGATGGGAGCCAGCGGTGCGGGCACAACTGACATCTCAGATGTCAGAGCGACCGTCGTCAAGTGCCCATAGCGCGACAAAGGCGCCTTCCGTGCGGTCGGTGGCAGGCGCGGGCCTCGTCGGGAAGGGGTGTCGAGCCGCAGGATCACGGGCGTGGACTGGAGCACCGAGCCCGCCGAGGCCGCCGCGCACTTCGCCCGCCGACTGGCCGTGGAAACCGACGTGTCCGACGTGCACGCCGCCCTGGAGACCGGGGACCCGGGGTTCGTGCTGCTCGACAGCCGCAGTGGGGAAGCGTGGGACCAGGGGCACGTGCCCGGCGCGCTGCACCTGCCCGGCCGGGAGGTGGCGGCGCGCGCGGAGGCCGAGCTGGACCGGTCCGTCCCGGTGGTCACCTACTGCTGGGGCCCGGGCTGCAACGGCGCCACCCGCGCGGCGCTCGCGCTGGCGCTGCTCGGCTACCGGGTGCGGGAGATGATCGGCGGCTTCGAGTACTGGGCGCGGGAGGGGCTGCCGGTGCAGACCGCGGACGGCCTCACCCGCCCGGACGCCGACCCGCTGACCGCGCCGGTCAGCTGCGGGTGCTGAGGTCGGGGACGTCGTCGTCGGCCAGGCGGGCCCACAGCAGCTCGTCGCGCTTGACGCCGTCGCCGTAGCGGAACGAGCGGCGCAGCCGGCCCTCGAAGGTGAAGCCGGCCTTCTCCGCCACCCGGCCCGACGCCGGGTTCTCCACCGCGTGCACCAGCTCCACCCGGTCGACCGGCAGCGTGACGAAGCCCCAGCGCAGCGCGGCGTCGACGGCGCGCGGCGCCACGCCGCGGCCGCGGGCGGCGGGCACCGTCCAGTAGCCGACCTCGGCGTCGCCCTGGTCGAGATCGATCGAGTGCAGGTTCACCGAGCCGAGCAGCCGGCCGTCAGCGGCGTCGACGACGGCCCAGGCGGCGATCCGCCCGCTGCTCCAGTCGGCGCGGCGGGCGACCCAGATCCGGGCGTCCTCGAGCGTGGCCACCCGGCCCGGATTGCTCCAGACGGACGTGGCCGGGTCGGTGAGGGCGGCGTGGACGGCCCCGGCGTCGCCGACCCGCCACGGGCGCAGCCGCAGCGGGCCGGCGGGCACCTCGACGGGGGCGGGGACGACGTCGGTCACGCCCCCGATCGTGCCGGAGGGCTCAGTCCTCCCCGGAGCCCGGCTCGGCCATCTTGCGGTTGAGCTTGGCCGCCACGTTGCCCGGCGTGATCGCCGACAGCCGGCCCATCGCCTTGCTGGCCAGCGACCCGGCGAACACCGACGCCTCGCCCTTCATCAGGCCCTCGAAGCCCTGCCGGGCGACCTGCGCCGGGTCGTCCTTGGCGTCGGTGGCGCCGAGCCGGGTGTCGGTGAGGTCGCCGCGGTCGAAGAACTCGGTGTCGGTGGGCCCGGGCAGCAGGGCGGTCACGCTGACGCCGCGGTCGGAGAGCTCCTCGCGCAGCGACAGCGCCAGGTGCTGGGTGAACGCCTTGCTCGCGCCGTAGACGGCCTGGAAGGGCTGCGGCGCCTGCGAGGCCACCGACGAGGTGATGAGGATCCGGCCCTCGCCGCGGGCGGCCATGTCCTGGGCGACGGCCTTGCCGACGTGCACGGTCGAGCCGCAGTTGAGCGCCACGATCTCCAGCTCGCGCGCCAGGTCGGTGTCGGTGAACGCCCCGCCGACGCCGACGCCCGCGTTCAGCGCGGCGGCGGCCAGTGGGCGTCCGGCGCCGCGGACGGCCGCCACCAGCAGCTCGCAGCCCTCGTACCGCGACAGGTCGGCGCGGACCGGCGAGACGTGCGCGCCCGCCCCTCGCAGCGTCTCGGCGGCGGCGTCCAGCTCGTCGTCCTCGGCCGCGATCACCAGGTCGAAGCCGTTCTCGGCGAACTGCCGGGCCAGCTCCAGGCCGATGCCGCTGGAGGCGCCGGTGACGAGGGCGAGGGGGCGTTCGGTGGGCAGGGTCACGGGGACTCCCGGGGTCGGTCGCGGCTGCGGTCGCCCTCGGTCATGCCCGATCCGGCGGGGTCCGACCCGTCCGCTCAGACCACGGCGGAGACCCCGATCCCGCCGCGGGTGTCGGCGCCGTGGCGGGCGATCTCGGCGTCGAGGTCCAGCGGGCGGGTCGTCATGCCCTGCGCGCGGACGTCGTCGGTGATGCGGTCGGCCGGGAGCAGCCAGGAGACCTCGAACTCCAGGCCGTCGGGGTCCTGGGCGTAGAGGGCCTTGGTGGTGGCGTGGTCGGAGGCGCCGACCAGCGCCCCGGCGGCGGCCAGCGTGTCGCGGACCCGGGCCAGCTCGGCGAGGGTGTCCACCTCCCAGGCCAGGTGGTAGAGGCCGACGGTCGCGCGGCCGGCCTGCGACGGGCCGGCGTCGGCGCCGGCGGCGAACAGGCCGAGGTCGTGGTCGTTGGTCGACCCCTCGGCCTGCAGGAACACCGCCCGGCCGGGGATCTCCGCCTTGATCCGGAAGCCGAGGACGTCGCGGTAGAAGGCGGTGCTGCGCTCGACGTCGCGGACGTAGAGGACGGCGTGGTTGAGGCGCTGGACCGGCATCGCGGGCTCCTGGTGCGGGGAGGACGGGTGGCCCTCCGCGGAGGTGCACCCCCAGTGTCACCCCGGGTCGATGAACGTTCAAGCAGTTGCCTCCGGCGGGCTCCGGGTAGGGGGAGCCCATGGACCACTCGCGCGCGCCCGTCCTCGAGGCCCTGCAGGAGTTCCGCCGCCGCGGCGACGTCGTCTTCGGCCCGCCCGGGCACCGGCAGGGTCGCGGGGTGGACCCGCGGGTGCTCGAGGTCGTCGGCGCCGACGTCTTCCGCAGCGACGTCCTGTCGCTCAACGGGCTCGACGACCGGCGGGAGTCGCAGGGCGTGGTCACCCAGGCCGAGGACCTCATGGCCGACGCCGTCCACGCGGACCGGGCGTTCTTCTCCACCTGTGGCAGCTCGCTGTCGGTCAAGAGCGCCATGATCTCCGTGGCCGGGCCGGGCGAGACCATGCTGGTCAGCCGCAACGCGCACAAGTCGGTGGTCGCGGGGCTCGTCATCAGCGGCATCCGGCCGGTCTGGGTGCACCCGCACTTCGACGCCGGGCGGCAGCTGGCCCACCCGCCGGAGCCCGAGGACGTCCGCCGCGCGCTCGACGCCCACCCCGAGGCCAAGGGCATGCTGCTCATCACCCCGACCGACTGGGGCACCTGCGCCGACGTCGCCGGCGTCGCGGACGTGCTGCACGAGCGCGACCTGCCGCTGGTCGTCGACGAGGCCTGGGGCGCCCACCTCCCCTTCTCCCCCGACCTCCCGGCCTGGGGCGTGGACGCCGGCGCCGACGTCGTGGTGACCAGCGTGCACAAGATGGGCGGGGCGGTCGAGCAGTCGTCGGTCTTCCACCTCCGCGGCGACCGGGTGGACCCGCAGGTGCTCAAGGCGCGCGAGGACCTGCTCGGGACGACGAGCTCCTCGTCGCTGGTCTACCTGACCCTCGACGGCTGGCGGCGGCAGATGGTCGAGCACGGCCGCGAGCTGCTGGGCGCGGCGGTCGAGCGGGCCGGCCGGATCGCCGGGCGGGTCCGGGAGCTGCCGGGAGTCCGGCTGATGGGCCGCGAGGTGGTCGGGCCCGGGATGGCCTTCGACCTCGACCCGCTGGTCCTCACGGTCGACGTCCGGGGGCTGGGCATCACCGGTTACCAGGCCGGCGACTGGCTGCGCACCGAGCGGCACGTCGACGTCGGCTCGGCCGACGCCTGCCGGATCAGCGCCCGGATCACCCACGCCGACGACGACGGGACGGAGGCGACGCTGGTCGAGGCGCTGCGCGCGCTGGTCGACGGCGCGGGCGCGATGGAGCGCCCGCCGCGGGTGGACCTGCCCGAGCCGCGCGCGCTGGAGCTGGAGAACGCGATGACCCCGCGGGACGCCTTCTTCGGCCGCGTCGAGCAGGTGCCGATCGCCGAGGCCGCCGGCCGCGTCGTCGCGGAGATGGTCAGCCCCTACCCGCCGGGCGTGCCGGTGCTGGCACCCGGCGAGCGGGTCAGCCAGGAGGCGCTGGACTACCTGACCAGCGGGGTGGCGGCCGGGATGCTCGTCCCGGACGCGGCCGACCCGACGATGAAGAGCCTGCGGGTCGTCATCGAGTGAGTGGTCCGACGGTCACGGTCGCGGTCGACGACCTCCTGCGCCCGCTGCTGCCCGCCCGCGACCGGGCCGCCGGGCGGCGGGTGCTCGCCGCCGACCCCGACGCGACCGCCGGCCACCTGGTCCAGGCCGCCGGCGTCCCGCTGACCGAGGTGGGCGAGCTGCTGGTCGACGGCGTCCCCCTGCCCCGGGACGCGCGGCCGCCGCCCGGCGCGACCGTCGTCGTCCGCCCCGCCGCCCGGCCCCAGCCGGTGCCGGCCGGGGGATTCCTGCTCGACGTCGGGCTCGGCGCCCTGGCCCGCCGGATGCGGCTGCTGGGCCTGGACACCGCGTGGTCGCCGGAGGTCCGCGCGCCCGACGCCGACGACGCCGAGCTGGTCGCCGCCGCCGTCGCCGAGGACCGGGTGCTGCTCACCCAGGACCGCGGGCTGCTCATGCGCCGCGCGCTGCCCGCGGGCGCGTGGGTGCGCGGCGCGACGCCCGACGAGCAGCTCGCCGACGTCCTCGATCGCTTCCGGCCGCCCCTGGCCCCGCTCACCCGCTGCCCGGCCTGCAACGGCGTGCCGGTCGCCGTCGACGCCGCCGCGGTGGCCGGCGAGCTGGAGCCGGGCACCCGGCGGACGGCGACCGACTTCTCCCGCTGCCCGCGCTGCGGACGCGTCTACTGGCGCGGGGCGCACGCCCGCCGGATCGACGCCCTCGTCGAGCGCGCGCGGCGCCTCACCGCCGGCTGACCCAGGACAGCCTCACCTCGGCCCGCGGGGGCCACGTCCTGGCCCCACCGTGACACCCGGGGCGGGCAGACCCGGGGGCAGGAACCCCGTCCCGTCCCCTGCGAGGCCCCCGTGTACCTGTCGAAGACCGAGGCCGCCGTCCTGCCGACGACGCTCGTCGGCACCCCCAAGACGCCCCCGCCGGCCGCCACCGGGCGCCGGCGGGTCTGGCCGCTGCTCGGCCCGGCCTTCGTCGCCGCCGTCGCCTACGTCGACCCCGGCAACTTCGCCACCAACTTCTCCGGCGGCGCCTCGTTCGGCTACACGCTGCTGTGGGTGATCGTCGCCGCCAACCTCATGGCGATGCTCATCCAGAGCCTCACCGCCAAGCTGGGCCTGGCCACCGGCCGCGACCTCGCCACCAACTGCCGGGAGCGGCTGCCGCGGCCGGTCACCCGGGGGCTGTGGCTGCAGGCCGAGGCGGTCGCCATCGCCACAGACCTCGCCGAGATCGTCGGCGGCGCGGTGGCGCTGAACCTGCTGTTCGGGGTGCCGCTGCCGGTCGGCGGGGTCATCACCGCCGTCGTCGCCTTCGTCCTGCTCGGCGCCCAGTCGCGGGGGCACCGGCCGTTCGAGCGGGTCATCACCGGGCTGCTGCTGGTCATCGGGCTGGGCTTCGGCTACACGCTCGTCGGGTCGGGGGTCGACGCCGGCGGGCTGGCCGGCGGCATGGTGCCCTCCTTCGACGGCCCGGAGAGCCTGGTGCTGGCCGCCGGCATCCTCGGCGCCACGGTCATGCCGCACGTCATCTACGTGCACTCGGCGCTGACCCCGGGCCGCTACGGTGACGTCGTCACCGCGGGGCGGACCGAGCAGGGACGGCGCCGGCTGCTGCGGGCCCAGCGGATCGACGTCCTGGTCGCCATGGGGCTGGCCGGGCTGGTCAACGCGGCGATGCTCGTGATCGCCGCGCAGCTGTTCACCGCCGACGACGGCATCGCGTCGCTGGAGAGCGTGCACGCCGGCCTCGGCGACCAGCTGGGCGCCGGCGCGGCGCTGGCCTTCGCCGTCGCGCTGCTGGCCAGCGGGTTCGCCTCCTCCTCGGTGGGCACGCACGCCGGCCAGGTCGTGATGGCCGGGTTCCTCAAGCGGCACGTCCCGGTGCTGGTCCGCCGGCTGGTCACCCTGGCCCCGGCGCTCGCGGTGCTCGTGCTGGGCGGCGACCCGACGACGGCGCTGGTCTGGTCGCAGGTCGTGCTCAGCTTCGGCATCCCGTTCGCGCTCGTGCCGCTGCTGTGGCTGACCAGCCGCCGCGACCTCATGGGCGGCTGGGTGAACCGCCGGGTCACCACGGTGGCGGGCTCGGTGGTCGCGCTGCTGATCATCGGCCTCAACGCCCACCTGCTCGCGGGCCTGGTCCTCTGAACCGGCCGCGGCCGTCAGGCGGGTTCGGGGACACCGCCGGGGTCGCCGCCGGGGTCGTCCGGCGTCGGCTCGACCGGCGCCGGCGGCAGGGGTTCCGGCGCATCGGGGAGCAGCTCGCCCGGGTCGTCGGGGACCGGCTCGGTCGGGTCCAGGGGCGGGTCCGGCTCGGGGATGGGCGCGACCATCCACCGAGTCAACCAGCGGGTCCGGTCACCCGCGACGCGCGGCGGCGAGGTCGGCGGTGGCCCGGGCGTCGTCGGCGAGGACCGGCCACAGGGCGCGGGGGAGCTCGTGGCCCGTCCCGGGGTGGACCACGGGCGGGCACAGGTGCCTCCCGGGCGGACGGTGAGGGACACAGTCGTGCCCTGCTGCGCATCGCCAGCACCCGCGGGCTGCAGGCGGTGTCGATGCGCGAGGTCGCCGCGGAGGCCGGCGTCTCGCTGCGGGTCGTGCAGTACCACTCCACGGACGAGAAGACGCTCATGTCCTCGGCCATCGCCGAGCTCGCCGCCCGGCTCGACCGGCGCGTGCGCGAGCGAGCCGTGCGCACCGAACGGGACGCGATCGGCACCGGGCTGCCGCCGCGGACGGTGTTCGAGGTGGTCCTCGGCGCGATCCTCCCCACCGACGACGACGCCCGCGCCGACCAGCTCGCCTGGACCGCCTACCACGCCGCCGGGCTCACCGACCCCGCCGAGGCGGTCGACGGCCGGTACGCCGCCGACGCGCTGGAGCGCTGGCTCACCGGCGTGCTCGGCCGCTCCGTCGAGGCCGGGGAGGTCCCCGCCGACGTCGACCCGCGCATCGAGGTCGTCAGCCTGCTGGCGCTCACCGACGGCCTGGTCAGCAGCGTGCTGGGGCAGCAGCGCGACGTGGCGGACGCCCTCGCCGTCGTCGGCTACCGGCTGGACCGGCTGTTCGGCCCGCGCCCCCGGGACTGATCAGGCGAGCGCCACGCCCAGCACGTGCGGGCTGGCCGGCACGCGGACGCGCGCGGGCGGGAAGTCGAAGCGCCGCACCCGCCGCACGGTGAAGCCCGCGCGCTCGATGTCGGCGACCTGGTCGGTGGCCGTGTGGCAGCCCCCCGCGAACAGCGGCCAGACGGTGGCGTCGACCAGGCGCTGCACCCGCCGCAGCCGCCGGTCCCCGGCGACGGTGTGCTCGAGGAACCGCAGTTCCCCGCCGGAGCCCAGCACCCGGCGCAGCTCGCCCAGCGCCCGCGCCCGGTCCCGGATGCTGCACAGGACCAGGCACAGCACGGCGGCGTCGGCCGCGCCGTCGGGCAGCGGCAGCGCGTCGGCCGTGCCGGCGTGCACCTCGACGGGGACGCGGGCGGACTCCGCCTCCCGCCCGGCCGCGGCCCGCAGCCGCGGCTCGGGCTCGACGGCGACGACGCGGGTGACCGCCGGCGGGTAGTGGCGGAAGTTCAGCCCGTTGCCGCAGCCGACCTCGACCACCACGCCGGCGAGTCCGGCGAGCAGCTCGCGGCGGAGGTCGGCCATGCCGGCCTCCTCGAGGCGCCGGCTGACCCGGTCGTAGCAGCGGCTGAAGACGGGGCGGGGGCGGTCGGTCGCCATGCGGCACGGTCCCGAGGAGGCCGGGACCGCGTCAAGCGGGCCCGGTCACGGGCGGAGGCGGGTCGACCAGGTGGACAGGCCGCCCGCGCGCACGAAGCCGAGCGCCTCGTTGACCGCGACCATCGGCCGGTTGGCGTCGGAGTTGTACGTGCTGATCCGCCGGACCTCGGGCAGCGTCGCGGCGAGCTCGCGCAGGACGGCGATCTTGACGCGGGCACCGAGGCGGCGCCCGCGGTGCTCCCGCAGCACCAGGGTGCCGCTCTGGTTGGCCCGCTCCGGCTGCGCGAGGGGGACGTGCAGGTCGGTGAAGGCGACCAGCCGGCCATCGCGCAGCGCGCCGGCCGACAGCACCGTGCGGCCGCGGTCCAGGACGACGGTCTCCTGCTCGCGGACCCGGGCGGCGTCCCAGTCCTCCTCGCCGACCGGCACGTCCCCGCTCGGCGCGTCCGTCGACATCCGGCGGCCGAGCAGCGCCCGGTCCCCGAGCAGCGCGTCCGGCGTCCGGTCCCGCCAGGTGAGCACCTCGTAGCCCGCGCTCGCGGCGGCCGCCTCGGCCTCCAGGGCCGCCAGCCGGTCCTCGTCCACGGGCAGCAGCAGGTCGCGGCGGGTCTCCTGCAGGCCGCAGGTCCAGCCGTGCGCCTGCGCGAAGGCGCGGCCGGCCGTGCCCGGCCCGGGCTCGTCGACCTCGGCCACCAGCGACGAGCGCCCGGCCGCCGCGGCCAGCCGCGCCCCCTCCCCGAGCAGCGCGGTGCCGACGCCGCGGCGGCGGGCGGCGGGGTGCACGGCGACGTCGACGTACGCCACCGCGGTGTTGTCGCGCACCGGCAGCAGCAGGCGCAGGGCACCGACGACGGCGCCGTCGGCGACCGCCGCCCGGTGGGTGCCCCGCAGCGCACCGCCCGGGGTGGTCAGCCGGCGCCCCAGCGCGACGTGGTCGCTCGCCGGCCGCGGCGCCTCGCCGGGACGGTCGGCGCGCTGGGCCGCCGCCCACATCCCGCACCAGGCGGCGAACCGGGCGTCGTCCGGGCCGGTCTCGACGATCTCCACCCGTCCGTTCTAGCCGCCGCCGCAACGCGATTCCGGGGCCGCGATCCCGGGATGGGGTGCTGCACCGGCCCGTCAGCGGGTAGCCGACGCGGGGTGACCTACTCGATCGTCGCCCGCGACCGGGACACCGGCGAGATGGGCGTGGCCACCCAGTCCCAGGCCCTCGCCGTCGGCAGCAGCGTGCCCTTCGCCCGCCCCGGCCAGGGCGTGATCGCGACGCAGTCGATGGGCGAGCCCATGTACGGCGAGGTCGGGCTGGACCTGCTCCGCGGCGGCCTCAGCGCCCGGGAGTCGCTCACCGCGCTGCAGAGCGTCGACCCGCACCCCGAGCGGCGGCAGGTGGCCCTGCTGGACGTGTCCGGGGACGTCGCCGTCTACACCGGGGACGCGTGCGTGGCCGCCGCGGGGCACCTGGTGGGGTCCGACTGCGCGGCGCTGGCCAACCTGGTCACCGGGCCGCGGGTGTGGGAGGCGATGGTCGAGGACTTCGAGCGCACCCCGGGGTCGCTGGCGCAGCGGCTGCTGCACAGCCTCCACGCGGCCGAGGACGCCGGCGGCGACCTGCGGGGACGGCGGTCGGCCTCGGTCACGGTGGTGCGGGTGCGGACGACCGGCCGCCCGTGGCACGACCGGGTCGTCGACCTGCGGGTCGACGACCACCCCGACCCGGTGACCGAGCTGGACCGGCTCGTGGCCCGGCTGCTGCGCTACCAGCGGGTGGTCGCGGCCTTCCAGCTCGCCCTCGACGGGGACCCGCTGACCGCCGACCGGCAGCTGGAGGAGCTGCGCCCGCAGGACCCGGGGACCGAGCCGGACCAGGTGCTCTGGCGGGCGGTCGTCGCCGCCCTGGCCGGGCGGGAGGAGGCGGCCCGCGGGCTGCTCGCCGGTCTCGCGGCCACCGCGCCGGAGTTCGTCGAGGCGGCCCGCCGCCTCGGCCCGGCCGGCCTGCTGCCCCGGGACCTGCTCGACCGGCTCCTGCCCGCCGCCCCGTGACCCCCGCGGTCCCGGGAGGGGGTCAGGCGGGCCAGACGCCGGCGAAGTGGTGCACCGGGCCGTGGCCGGAGCCGATGCCCAGCGACGCCCCGGCCTCCAGCATCCGCTGCAGGTGGTCGCGGGCCTGCTCGACCACCGGCTCCCACCGCCCCGGCCCGCCGACGCCGCGGGCCACCAGGGCAGCGATCGCCGAGGACAGCGTGCAGCCGGTGCCGTGGGTGGCGGTGGTGTCGACCCGCGGCCGCCGGGTGACGACGACGCCGTCGGCGGTGGCCAGGACGTCCACGCTCTCCGCCCCGCCGAGGTGCCCGCCCTTGGCCAGAACCGCGCCGGGGCCGAGCTCCAGCAGCGCCTCCGCCTGCGCGGCGAGCCCGTCGACCGAGGTCGCGGGCGCGGTGTCCAGCAGCGCGGCCGCCTCGGGCACGTTCGGGGTGACCAGCTCGGCCACCGGCAGCAGCTCGCTGCGGACGGCGGCGATCGCGTCGTCGTCGACCAGCCGGTCGCCGCTGGTGGCGACCATGACCGGGTCGACGACGAGCGGCCCGGCGGCGCGGCCGGCGAGCGCCGCGGCGACCTCGCGGACGACGTCGGCGGTGCCGAGCATGCCGGTCTTGGCCGCGTGCACGGTCACGTCGTCGAGCAGGGTGGCGATCTGCTCGCCCACGAACGCCGCGGGCACGGGGTGCACGCCGGTGACGCCGCGGGTGTTCTGCGCGGTCAGCGCGGTGAGGACGGCGGTGCCGTAGACGCCGAGCGCGCTGAACGTCTTGAGGTCGGCCTGGACGCCGGCGCCGCCGCTGGGGTCGCTGCCGGCGACGGTGAGCGCCACGGGCACCCCCGCCCGCCCGGTCACCGGGCCGCCCGCAGGGCCCGGGCCGCGGCGGTGGGGTCGGGCGCGGCGCAGATCGCCGAGACGACGCAGATCCCGTCCACGCCGGTGACCAGCGGCGCCCGCTCGACGTCGATGCCGCCGATCGCCACCGACCGCAGCCCGCCGGCCGCGGCCTCGGCCGCGAGCGCCGCCACGCCCTCGGGCCCGAGGCCGGTGCCGGCGTCGGGCTTGGTGGGGGTGGACCAGACCGGCCCGATGCCGACGACGTCGACGGTGCCCGCCGGCAGTGCCAGCGCGGCGTCGAGCTCGTCGTCGGACCCGGCCGACAGCCCGAGCAGCCGGTCGGGGCCGATCCGCGCGCGGACCTCGGCGGCGGGTGTGTCGTCCTGCCCGACGTGCACGCCGTCGGCGCCGGCCATGAGCGCGACGTCGACGTCGTCGTTGACGAACAGCGCCACGCCCGTGCCGGCCAGGACCTCCTTGACCGACAGCGTCAGCGCGTACAGCTGCCGGCAGGACGCCGTCTTGTCCCGGACCTGCACCGCGGTCACCCCGCCGGCCACCGCCGCCCGCACGACGTCGGGCACGCCTCGCGGCCCGGCCAGCGCGGTGTCGGTGACCAGGTAGAGCGTCGGGTCGAACGCCGCTCTCACGTCGTCACCTCGGCGGCGGACAGGTCGGCGACCGCGTCGAGCGCGTCGAGCCACAGCGGCGCGAAGGTGCCCGGCCCGGCGGCGACGGCGGCCGCGGCCTCGGCGGCGAGCGCCACGTGCGCGTGCGCGGCGACCGCGCCGGTCAGCGGGTCGCCGGTGGCGGCGACGTAGGCAGCGACCACCGCGCCGAGCGCGCAGCCGGCACCGGTGGTGCGGGTGAGCAGGACCGAGCCGCCGCCCACCCGCACGGTGCGGGTCCCGTCGGTGACGACGTCGACCTCGCCGCTGACCGCCACCACTCCCCCGGTGCGCCCGGCCAGCGCGACGGCGGCGTCGAGGGCGTCGTCGGCCTTGTTCGTGGAGTCGACGCCGCGGCCGCCGGACCCGGCACCGGCCAGCGCCATGACCTCGGAGGCGTTGCCGCGGACGACGGCCGGCCGCGACTCCAGCAGCCCGGTGGCGAGCTCGGTGCGGTAGGGCAGCGCGCCGACGGCGACCGGGTCGAGCACCCACGGCGTGCCGGCGGCCGCGGCCGAGCGGGCGGCCAGCCGCATCGCCTCGGCGGTGCGCTGGTGGACGGTGCCGACGTTCACCAGCACCGCCGAGGCCACGGCCGCGAAGCCCTCGGCCTCCAGCGGCTCGTCGACCATCGCCGGGGCCGCGCCGACGGCGAGCAGCGCGTTCGCCGTCAGCGTCTGCACGACGGTGTTGGTCAGGCAGTGCACCAGCGGTGCGGCGCCCGTCAGGGCCTGACGGGCAGCGGTCAGAGCAGCGGCATCCACGCCGTGACATCCCTTCGCCAGCATGACCTGGACAGGTTCGACGGGTGTGTTCTCAGCCCGCCGGACGGCGGACACCCCGAGTCACTGCCCGCCGACGCTACCCCCGGTCCGCCAGGCGGCGTCGAAGAAGCCGAGCTCCAGCTCCATCGCCCGCCGGTAGGCCCGGCGCACGGCCGGGGTGTCGGCGGCCAGCCGGTCCAGCAGCGCCTCGAGCGTGGCGGCGAGCTCCTCGAAGCCCGGGTCGGCGTAGGTGTCGACCCACTCCCGGTACGGCCCTGTTGCACCTGGGACCAGCGTCCGGCCCAGGTGCGCGTAGAGCCGCATGCACGGCGTCATGGCCGCGCAGACCTCCCCGACGTCGCCGAGCGCGGCCGTGGCCAGCAGGAACTCGGTGTAGGCGAGCGTCGCCGGGGCGGGCTCGACGGCGGCCAGGTCGATGCCCCACCGGGCGGCGTAGCCGTCGTGCAGCCGCAGCTCCTCGCGGACGCCGGCCAGCAGGTCGGCGAAGGACCCCAGCGTCGCCCGGTCGCGGCTGTGCGCCACCCCGAGCGCGTAGGCACGGGCGAACGCCTCGAGGAAGAAGGCGTCCTGGGCGACGTAGCCGGCGAACCGCTCGCGCGGCAGCGTGCCGTCGGCGATCCCGGTGACGAACGGGTGCTCCCGCGCGACGGCGGCGAGGTCGGCGCTGCCCGCCCAGAGGTCCGCCGCGAGGGTCACGCGTCCAGCGCCATCTGCCAGAACGCGGTCTCCGCGGCGACGACCTCGAGGAAGACGGAGTCGGGCGCCCCGCCGGCCACCGCCTCCAGCCCGGCCACGTACCCGGCGAAGCCCGGCGCCGTCCAGTGCTCGACGAACTCCCGGTAGGGGCCGGCGCCGGGCCGGGCGGCCGACCACGCGTCGAGGTAGGTCCGCTCGATGGTCCACAGCGCGGTCAGCGCGCTGGGCAGGTCCGCGGCGTCGAGCCGGTACAGCAGGTCGCCGTAGGCGATGGTGGCCGGCAGCTGCGGGGCGTCGAGGTCCAGCCCGCGGGCGGCGGCCTGCTCCGCGAACCAGTCCAGCTCCGCGACCAGCGCGACGCACCCGGCGGCGAGCACCCCCTGCGCCGCGCGGGGCGCCCGGGCGAGCAGCCGCGCCTGGAAGCGCAGCAGGTCGGCGACGAAGTAGGCGTCCTGCACCAGCCAGGTGTCGAAGGCGGCCGGCGGCAGCGTGCCGTCGCGGACGGCGTCGAGGAACGGGTGGCGGGTGGCTCGGCCCCAGGCGTCGGCGTGGCGGGCGAGCAGGTCGGCGACCGGCACGGCGCCCGACCCTACGGGGTGCGTATGGTGGCGCCGCCATGTGCGGGAGCTCGGGGCAACCGGGCTGAGAGGGCGGCTGAGCGTGCCGCCGACCGCTGGAACCTGACCGGGTAATGCCGGCGTAGGGAGCAGCCATGAGCACGGCGGATGACGTCCGCACCCCCGACGCACCCCTGACCCTCGACCAGGCGCCGCCGCGGACGCTGGGCCCGGGCGCCAACCTCGGCCTGTGGGCCAACCTCGGCGTGAGCCTGCTGCTGCCGGTGGCGGCGGTGTTCGTCGTCCTGCCGGGGCGGTCGCTGGCGGTCACGCTCACCGCGGTCGTCGTCGGCGCCGTGCTCGGGTCGGCGCTGCTCGGGCTGGTGGCCGCGGCCGGGGCGCGGGAGGCCGTGCCCGGGATGGTGCTGCTGCGCGGGCTGCTCGGGCGGCGCACCTCCTGGCTGCCCACGGCGTTCAACCTCGTGCAGTGCGTCGGGTGGGCGACGTTCGAGATCGTGGTCATCGCCGAGGCCGCCGCCCGGGTGCTGGACGCGCCGCGCTGGCCGTTCGTCGTCGCCGCCGGGGTGCTGGCCACCGCGATGGCGCTGCGCCCCCTCGGCGTCGTGCGGGTGCTCTCCCGGTACGCCGTCTGGGCCGCGCTGGCCGCTGTCGCCTACCTGTTCGTGCAGGTCCTGGCCGAGCCGCTGCCGCCGCTGGAGGGCGGCGGGGCGACGTCGTTCTGGACCGCCGCCGACATCGTCATCGCGCTGCCGGTCTCCTGGCTGCCGCTGGCCGCCGACTACACCCGCCACGCGCGCAGTGCCCGCGCCGCCGGAGTCGGGTCGGCGGTGGGCTACGGCGCCGCCACCGTCGTCATGTTCACCCTCGGCGTGCTGGCGCTGGCCGCCTACGGCAGCGCGGGCATCGACGTCATCGGCGCGCTGCTGGCCGTCCCGCTGGGCGCCGTCGCGGTGCTCGTGCTGGTCGCCGTCGAGCTGGACGAGGCCTTCGCCAACCTCTACTCGACGGCGGTGTCGGCGCAGAACGTCGTCGCGCGGCTGGACCGGCGGGTGCTGGCCGTGGCGGTGGGCGCCGTCGCGACGCTGCTCGCGCTGACCTTCGACGTCGCCGCCTACGAGCCGTTCCTCTTCCTCATCGGCGCGGTGTTCGTGCCGCTGGCCGGGGTGCTGATCGTGGCCTACTGGCTGACCCCGCGCGGGCGCTGGGACACCTCCGACACCGCGCCCGCCCGGCCGCTGTTCCTGCTGCCGTGGGCCGCCGGGTTCGTGGCCTACCAGCTGACCCTGCCGACCTACTTCCCCGGCCCGGGGGCGGGCTGGACGGCGTGGTGGGGCGCGCGCCAGGCCGACCTCGGCATCGACCCGGCCAACGGCTGGTCGGCGTCGCTGGTGGGGCTGGCCGTGGCCGTCGTGCTCACCGCGCCCCTCGTCCTGGCCGGCCGCCGGCGGTGACCGACGTCGCCGTCGCGGGAGGCGGCCTGGTCGGGCTCGCGGTGGCCTGGCGGGCCGCCCGCCGCGGGCTGTCGGTGACCGTCGTCGACGAGGCCCCGGGCACCGGGGCCTCCGCGGCGGCGGCCGGGATGCTCGCGCCGGTGACCGAGGCCGGCTACCGCGAGGAGCCGCTGCTGCGGCTGGGCCTGGACTCCCTCGCCCGCTGGCCGGGGTTCGCCGCGGAGCTCGAGGCGGCCGCCGGGGCGCCGGTCGGGCTGCGCACCGCCGGCACGCTGGTGGTCGGGTTCGACGAGGACGACGTCCGCGAGCTCGACGCGCTGCACGCCTTCCAGGGCGAGCTCGGCCTGGCCGCGCGGCGCCTCACCCCGCGCGAGGCCCGCCGCCGCGAGCCGGCGCTGGCGACCCGCGTGCGCGGCGGCCTGCTGGTCGAGGGCGACCACTCGGTGGACGGGCGGGCGGTGCACGCCGCGCTGCTGGCCGCCGCCGCGTCGGCCGGAGTGACCCTGGTGCGCGACCGGGTGGCGGAGGTCGCCGTCGACGGCGGCCGTGCGGCCGGCCTGCGGCTGGCGTCCGGGGAGGTGCTGGCAGCCGGCGCCACGGTGCTCGCGCTCGGGGCGCGCAGCGGGCGGCTGCCCGGCGTCCCGGGGCTGCCGGTGCGCCCGGTCAAGGGCCAGGTGCTGCGGCTGGCCGGTGCGGCCGGGCTGCTCGAGGGCACCGTGCGGGCGCTGGTCCGCGGCCGGCACGTCTACCTCGTCCCCTACGCCGGCGACCGGCTGGTCGTGGGCGCCACCAGCGAGGACCGCGGCTTCGACGCCCGGGTCACCGCCGGCGGCGTGCACGACCTGCTGCACGACGCGATCGACGTCGTCCCGGAGGTCTCGGAGCTGGAGCTCACCGAGACGCTGGCCCGCTGGCGGCCGGGGACGCCGGACAACGCGCCGCTGCTCGGGCCGTCGTCGCTGCCCGGGCTGGTGCTGGCCACCGGCCACCACCGCAACGGCGTCCTGCTCACCCCCGTGACCGCCGAGGCCACCGCCGAGCTGCTGGCCACCGGCGCCCTGCCCGCGGTGGCCGCCCCCTTCACCGCCGACCGCTTCGGGATCGGACCTCCGAGGAGAACGCCGTGCAGCTGACCGTCAACGGCGCCCCGGCCGACCTGGCCGACGACGCCACCGTGGCCGACCTCGTGGCCGAGCGCGCCCCGGGCCACGACCGGGTGGCCGTCGCCCGCAACGGCGACGTCGTCCCGCGCAGCAGCTGGGCGGCGACCCGGCTGGCCCCCGGCGACGCCGTCGAGGTGCTCGCCCCGACCGCAGGAGGATGAGTGAAGGACCCCCTCGCCGCCCACCACTCGCAGGCTCGCGGCGGGCCCCTGCACGGGGGCCGGGACGGCGCTGCCGACCCACTCGTGCTGGGCGGCGAGACGTTCGGCTCCCGGCTGCTGCTCGGCACCGGCGGCGTGCCCAGCCTCGAGGCGCTCGGGGCGGCGGTCCGCGCCTCGGGCACCGAGCTCGTCACCGTGGCGCTGCGGCGGGTCGAGGCGTCGGCGGCCGGCTCGATGATGCAGGTGCTCGACCGCGCCGGCGTTCGGCTGCTGCCCAACACCGCCGGCTGCATGACCGCGCGGGAGGCGGTGCGCACCGCCCGGCTGGGCCGCGAGGCGTTCGGCACCGACTGGGTGAAGCTCGAGGTCATCGGCGACGACGTCACCCTGCTCCCCGACGCCGTCGAGCTGCTCGACGCCGCCGAGCAGCTGGTCGCCGAGGGCTTCACGGTGCTCGCCTACACCACCGACGACCCGGTGCTCGGCCGCCGCCTGGCCGACGCCGGCTGCGCGGCGGTGATGCCGCTGGGCTCGCCGATCGGCAGCGGCCTCGGCATCCGCAACCCGCACGCGATCGCGCTGCTGCGGGAGGCCGTCGACGTGCCGCTGGTCCTCGACGCCGGCATCGGCACCGCCTCGGACGCCGCGCTGGCCATGGAGCTGGGCTGCGACGCGGTGCTGCTGGCCACCGCGGTCACCCGCGCCCGCGACCCCGAGCGGATGGCGTCGGCGATGCGGCGGGCGGTGGAGGCCGGCCGGCTGGCGCGGCTCGCCGGCCGCATCCCGCGCCGCTTCCACGCCGAGGCGTCGACGCCGTTCGAGGGGCTGCCCGCCCTGTGACCGTCCCCCGCCTGCTCGTCGTCACCGACCGCACGCAGGCCCGCGGCCCGCTCGCCGACGTGGTCGCGGACGCGGTCGCGGCCGGCGCCCGGGCGGTGCTGCTGCGGGACAAGGACCTGCCGCTCGCCGAGCGGGCGGCGCTGGCCCGCGAGCTGCGGGCGGTGCTCGACCCGGTGGGCGGGCTGCTCGTGTGGGGCGGCGCAGCCGGGGCGCCGGCGGGGACGGCGGTGCACCTGTCCGCCGCCGACCCGGTCCCCGCCGCCCGCCCGCCGCTGCTGGGCCGCTCCTGCCACTCGGCGGCGGAGCTGGCGCGGGCGGCGGCCGAGGGCTGCGACTGGGTGACGCTCTCCCCGGTCGCGGCCACCGACTCGAAGCCCGGGTACGGCCCGGCGCTGGGCACGGCCGGCATCGCCGCCTCCGTCGCCGCGCTGGTCCCCGGGTACCCGCCGGTGCTCGCGCTCGGCGGGGTGCGCCCCGGCGACGTGGCGGGCTGCCTCGCCGCCGGGGCGTCCGGCGTGGCGGTGATGGGGCCGGCGATGCGCGACCCCGTCGTCGTCGCCGACTACTGCGCCGCGCTCGCCGCCGCCTGACGCACCCCCGGGCGGCCCGGGAGCACGAGGTCGAGCACGACGGCGACGACGGCCGCGACGACGATGCCCGAGTCGAACAGCGCGCCCCACTGCCCGGTGACCCGGTCCAGGGCCCCGGGCACCGAGGCGATGCCACGGCCGAGCGCGAGCGACAGGGCGACGATGAGCAGCGAGCGGGTGTCCAGGCCGTCCTTGGCCAGCATCTGGACGCCGATCGCGCAGACCATGCCGAAGAGGACGAGCACGCCACCGCCGAGCACCGCGGGCGGGATGGCAGCGAGGACCGCGGCGACCTGCGGCAGCAGCGAGAGGCCGACCAGCACGAGGGCGCCGATGGTCACCACGTGCCGGCTCATCTGCTTCGTCAGTGCCACCAGGCCGATGTTCTGGCTGAACATCGTCGTCGGCAGGGCGCCGAAGACGCCGCCGAGCACGGCGCTGCCGCCCTCGGCGAGGATGCCGCCCCGCAGCTCGCGCCGGGTCGCCGGGCGCCCGGCGCCGCCCTCGGTGACCGCGTGCACCGTTCCCACGGAGTCGACCGTGTTGACCACGCCGACGACCGCCATCGACAGCACCGCCACCAGCGGGAACGACAGGCCGAACTGGAACGGCACCGGCACCGCGACCAGCGGCCGGTCACCCACGCCAGAGAGGTCGAGCAGGCCGAACGGGATCGCCACCAGGTAGCCGACGACGACGGCGATCAGCACCGACGCGGTGCACAGCAGCCCGCGGCAGAACTGGTTGAGCACCACCGTGAGCACGAGGACCAGCGCCGCGATGCCCAGGTTGACCGGCGCGCCGAAGTCCGGCGAGTTCGCGCCGCCGGCGGCGAGGGTGATGCCGCTGGGGAGCAGTCCCAGGCCGATCACCAGGATGATCGTGCCGGTCACCACCGGCGGGAACAGCGCGGCCACCCGGTGGATGCCGAGCGCGATGGCCACCTGGACGGCCGCGGTCACCAGCACGCCGCCGAGGACGGCAGACAGCCCGTGCTCCTCGGCCAGCGGGACCGCGACGGCGATGAACGCGAAGCCCGAGCCCATCATCAGCGGCAGCCGGCTGCCGACCGGGCCGATGCCGACGGTCTGCAGCAGGGTGGCGAGGCCGGCGCACAGCAGCGCCGCCTGCACCAGGAGGGTGGCCTCGCCGGTGGTGGCGCCGATGACGCCGGCCAGCAGGATCGCCGGGGTCAGGTTCGAGGTGAACATGGCCAGCACGTGCTGCAGTCCCAGCGGGACGGCGACGTTCCACGGTGGCAGGCCGTCGGGATCGGTGGGGTCCTGCGCGGGGGGGGGGGGGGGGGGGGGGGGGGGGCGGGGGGGGGGGGGGGGGGGGGGGGGGGGGGGGGGGGGGGGGGGGGGGCGCGGGGGGACCAGCCCCCCCGAAC